>JAUTWY010000256.1 GCA_030838305.1 Acidobacteriaceae bacterium | reverse complement strand
CGGTCTGGCTGTCGCCGACTATTTCGAAATGGACAACCAGCAACAGGAAAATGACGCCGACACTGACCTCGGCTCCGGCGGAGCAATTGTCCTGCCCCCCATAAGAGATTCCGCAGGCACCATCTGGTACCTCGCCGCCGGCGCCGGCAAAGATGCAAATCTCTATTTGGTCAATCGCAATGCCATGGGAAAATTCAGCCCCACCGTCAACAATATCTACCAGGAACTTCCCGGAGCCCTTTCCGGCGGCATTCGCTCCACCCCGGCCTTCTTCGCGGGCAAACTCTATTTCGGAGCGGTCGGCCAGCCCATCCTCGCATTTGAGTTCAATAACGCTAGGCTGCTAAACGCGCCAGTAGCGCAAACCGCGAACACCTTTGGATATCCCGGAGCCACTCCCAGCATCTCGTCGAATCGCAATCAGAATGGCATTGTGTGGGCCGTGCAGAACCTCAACCCGGCCGTCCTGCGTGCCTATGACGCAACCAATTTGCAATTGTTGTACACCAGCAATCAAGCCGCCAACGGTCGCGATCACTTCGGCGCCGGCAACAAGTTCATCACCCCCCTCGTCGCCCACGGCAAAGTCTACGTGGGCACCACCACCGGCGTCGGCGTCTTCGGCCTGCTCTCGGCCGCCGCCGGAACGAATTAGTTCCCCGCAGTCGGCACACATGGGACAGGAACAAGACGGCGGGAAGGGCACGAGTTCAGTCGCGTCCTTAGATCAGAATTGGCCGAGGCTTTAGCGGAGGGCTCTCACTTCGCCCGGTACACTGTCTTCCCTGCCACCATCGTCCATAGCACCTTCGTCTCCCGCATGTCCTCCGGAGAAACGGTCAGAACATCGCGATCCAGCAATATCAAATCCGCGCGCTTGCCAGCGGCGATGACCCCAATGGAATCAAGATTCAAGGCCTTCGCCGAGTCTCGCGTGTACGCGTAAAACATCGCCTCACGCGGCATCGCCTGCGACGCGTCCAGTACTCCCTCCGGCCCTTTGCGCGTCTCCGCCTGGTAAATTGCCGAGAACACGTTCGCGCTCGAAACCGGCCAGTCGCTCGCCCCCGAAATAATCCCGCCGTTGTCCAGGATCGATCTCGCCGGATACTGCCACTTATAAATCTCCGCATCCAGATACGGCTTCAAAATTTCAATGGTGTCCGGACTCGCCTCCGCCCACAAAAGCTGCAAAGCGCTGATCACCCCAAGTTCCCTGAACCGCGGAAAATCCTCTGGCCGCACGAACTGCTCATGCGTAAGCGTGTCCGGCAATCCGGAATTTCCATTTGCCTTTCGCGCCGCCGCAATCCCATCCAGCGCCGCGGTCACCGCGCCGTCGCCAATCGCATGCACGTGAATGATCAATCCCTGCTTGTCCGCCGCAACGCATAACTCGGCAAAGTTTTTCGGATCAAACAGCAAATCCCCATTGCGCCCGGTATTCTTATAGGGCTTGCTGAGATGCGCCGTCTGCGAAGGATATTCCGCCACCCCGTCCGCAAAAATCTTGATACCGCTCACATGCAGATTCACAACATTCTTGTAAGCCTCGCGTGTCTTCTGCACGCCCGCGAGTTCCGCCGCCGGATCTTTCGCAAACACCTGCGGAAAAGCCACGACCTGCGACGTCAACTCTCCCCGGTCCGCCAGCGCCTTGTAAGCCTGCAACACATTCTCGCCCGCCAGCGGATCGAGCCACGCCGTGATTCCCTGGGTATACTCATACTGGAGCGCCGCGCGTCCTGCCTCCAACAGCTTCTCCGGCGTGGGTTTCGGCAGCAGCGGTTCGATCTTCTCCGTGCCCGCGTCCACCAGAAATCCATTTGGCCGCCCGTTTTTGTCGATGCCGTAATAACCGCGCTCCGCCGGAGAAAGTTTCTTCAGAAAATCCGCCGTGATCCCCGCCCGCTGCAACAGAGCCCGATTGGCCCATGCGGTGTGTCCATCCATCCCGCGCAATAGAACGCTCTGCTTCTCGTAATCTCCCGCGCTGAAGTCGGCATTCAAAGTGTCGGTGTGCGACCAAAATTCCAGCGGCAAGCCCAAAATTTCAAGCACGTCGCCCCGCATCCCCTTGCCCGTCTTCTTCGCCTCAGCCGTAAACGAGGGAAGTTCTTTAAGCGCACGCACCTTCTCGCTGGCATCGGCGGAAATCAGACTCATCCCGCCATCAATCGAGTGACTGTGCGAATCGATGAATCCCGGAAAAAGACTTTTGCCCTCCAGATCCAGCCGCTCCGCCCCCGGAGACACCGTGCCGGCTACCTCGTGCAGGCTCCCCACCGCAACAATCTTATCGCCCCGAATCGCCACCGCCTCCGCATAAGGATTCTGCGGATCGCCCGTGAACACCTTGCCATGAAATAAAATCCGCTCGCCCGAACTCTCCTGAGCCCAGACGTACGACCCCGCCACAGAAAAAAATGCCGCAACAAAGAATGTCACCAACAAACGCCCCAAAAAGTTTCTCACTCCGCACCCTTTCTCAAATCCGCACGCTCGGATTCAACTCAAGACGGCACACAACTATACAACGCTCCCATCGCTGAATCACGCTGAGCCGCGGCAGAATACAGCCCACAGCCTGCCCTGAACCTGCCGAAGGGGCGTAAGCCGTGGGTAGAGCGTGGAAATTAAGAATTAAGCCCCACTGGAGCGAAAGAGGTAGAGGACGCAGCTTCCGAAAAGGGACGCACCGTTTTTCCTGACTGCTCTCTAGCCCCCTTGCCACCCGGCAAATGCCGGGGAGCTTTGTAGCATAAAGTACTTGACCAGCAGGCCTTTTCCATCTAGTCTGGTTTTTCATGCCCGATCCTCGCCAGCA
>JAUTWY010000238.1 GCA_030838305.1 Acidobacteriaceae bacterium | reverse complement strand
CGAGACCGTCGACGGGATGATCGACGGCGCTTTGGATTCAAGTAACCCGTGGTTGGAAGGAATCACGCGGGAGCGCTTGCAGCGGGAACGGCAGGTGCGGCTGAACTTCAGTGGTCAACGGTCAGTGGTTAGTGGCCAGTCAGAGACGACGCAACCTTTCCTTCCCTTTGCTAACGGCAACTTCCGCACTCCTTCGGGCAAGGCCGAGCTATACAGCGAAGCGATGAAAGCGCAAGGGCTTGATCCCGTTGCGGCCTTCACGCCTCCCCAGGAATCTCGTCACGGAGGGCGATCCGCCTTCCCACTCGAGCTTCTTGCACGCAAGGCCGACAACTTCCTGAACTCAAGTTTCTCGAACCTGCCTTCGGTCCAAGCGATGGAAGAGACGAATCTTCTTGAAATGCATTCCAGCGACGCCCGCGCCCGGGGAATCGCCGATGGAGAGACGGTAAAGGTCTATAACGGCCGCGGAGAAATCTTCCTGAAAGCTCGAGTAGACGGCAGAGTTCAGCCAGGAGTCGTTTCCGCGAGGCTGAATTGGGCCAAGTTAGGACCGGGATTCCGGAATATTAACGTGCTGACCTCAGAAAAACTTTCCGACCTGGGCAACTCCGCCACGTTTTATTCCGTCTTGGTTGAGGTGGAGTCCGCCAAATCGGTTCCATAAGCCGCCGGCAAGAGTGGCAACTTGGACGCTTTCCATTTCTCTACGTATAATGATCGTTTTCCTACATCCCAGAGGCTGAGGTCGTAGCGATTCATCTTTGTTCTCATGCAGACAGTGTTGTGTCCGGGCGCGGCCAGGGTTCTTTCGGCCCGGCTCCTCATCCATCTCCTTCATTTGCACAGTTTTGCCAGAGAATGAGAGTTCTCGGCTTCGGACTCGCTCTGGTGTTGCTTTTTGCCTCCACAAGCGGGGCCCAGTCCGACATTATCTCGGAGATCGACGTCCAGGGAAACCGCAGAATTCCGGCAGAGACGGTGCGGGCGCGCATTTTCACTCACGCCGGAGACATTTACGATACCGCCGCGCTGGAGCGCGATTTTAACTCGCTCTGGAACACCGGTTATTTCGAGGATATCCGCTTTACCCGCGAACAGACTCCGAAAGGTTGGCGGCTGATCGTTCAGGTCAAGGAAAAGCCCACCATCCGTGAGATCAATTACGTAGGCCTCAGTTCCGTCTCTACCAGCGACGTTCTGGACCGCTTCAAGTTGGCGAAAGTCGGTTTATCAGTCGAGAGTCAGTATGACCCGACTAAAGTGAAGAAGGCTGAGGTAGCGATCAAGGGCCTGCTGGGGGAACACGGGCGGCAATTTTCCACGATCCGAACCGAGGTGCGGCAGATTCCGCCAGCCGCGATCGGGCTCACGTTTGTCGTGAAGGAAGGTCCGAAGGTTAAGGTGGGCAAGATCAAGTTCGAGGGCAATAAGAACGTCCCGACACGAACTTTGCGGTACGCCATGAAAAACCTGCGGCCCATCGGCGTGCCGCACTCGATTTTCCTGGAAAACATCTTCGCCAGAACTTACGACGCCACCAAGCTCGACGAAGATACCGAACGCGTCCGCAACGAATACCAGAACCGGGGTTATTTCAAAGTCATCGTGAACCAGCCAAAGACGCAGATCCACGATACTGGGCATGCTGGCGCTCACATCCCGCTGTTGCAGAGCAAATCCGGCAAGGCGGTCGACATTACCATGCCCATCGAAGAGGGCGAGAAATACACTCTGGGTGGGATCACCTTCAAGAACAACAAGGCTGTGGGAAACACCAAGGCGCTGCGCTCCATCTTCCCGATCAAGGACGGAGAGGTCTTCAGCAAAGAGAAAGTGGGCAAAGGTCTGGAGAACCTGCGCAAGGCCTATGGCGAGCAAGGCTACATCAACTTCACCTCGATCCCTGAAACCAGGTTTGACGACGAAAAGAAACTGATCTTTCTTGACATTGACGTCGACGAAGGAAAGCAATTCTACGTGCGGCGCATCGAGTTCCAGGGCAATACGACCACGCGCGACAAGGTCATCCGGCGTGAGGTTGCCCTGGAAGAAGGGAACATTTACAACTCACGTCTCTGGGAGTTGAGCTTGCTGCGCCTGAACCAACTGGGATACTTCGACCAGTTAAAGCCCGACGATCCGAACATCACCGTCCGCCAACTGGATGAGAAAAACGGGTTGGTCGACCTGATGCTGAAGGTCAAGGAAAAGGGCAAGAACAGTATCGGCCTGAACGGAGGCGTCAGCGGACTGGAAGGCGCCTTCGTAGGCATCAATTATTCAACTAACAACTTCCTCGGTCTAGGCGAAACCCTTCAGATCCAGGCCAGCGTTGGCAACCTGGCGCGCAGCGTCCGCTTTGGCTTCACTCAACCATACATGTTCGACCGGCCGTTGCAATTTGGTTTCAACGTGTACTTCAACAAGACCACGTTCGACCAGGCCCGGCAGCTTTCCATCTTTAGCGGACAGAATCTCAATCTGCCGAATGCAGTGCTGCAGAACCTGCAGAATTACACGCAATCGAGCGCGGGCTTCACGCTATCGCTGAGCTACCCCCTGCGCCGCTCTTTCAAACGTGTGGGCATCACCTACTCGTTTGACCGATCTTCGCTGCTGGCGCTGAGCGATGCCTCCAAGAACTTGTTTGAGTTCCTGGCGTTCCGCGGCATTTCGGGGCCTAACGCGCTAAACGGAATTATCACCAGCAAGATCTTCCCCAACTTCTCCATGAACACCCTCGATAGTGCCATCTCGCCCCATCACGGGAAGCAGATCACCATCGGAGCTGAGTTGGCCGGGTTGGGAGGAACGGTGCGCTCGATTCGTCCCATCATTCAGTACAAGAGGTTCGTCCCGATGCAGAAGGGGCGCAATGCATTGGGCTTCAATGTGCAGGGATCTTTCATCAGCGGTTTCGGCGGATTAGTTGCGCCGCCATTCCAGCGCGCTTATATGGGTGGCGAGAACGATCTGCGCGGGTTCGATATACGTTCGGTCTCCCCCGTGGCGTTCCTACCGAGCGTAGGAGCGATCACGCTGACCAATAGCGATGGAACGCCGGTACTCAAGGATCCCCAGAATCCACGGGCCGGAAATGTGACCGTACCAATTCCCATCGATCAGATTACGTTCCCCGGAGGCGATTTGAGCGTGGTAGCCAACGTGGAATACCGCATCACCATCTACGGTCCGGTGGCGCTGGCTCCATTTATGGATATCGGTATTGACCCCATCGTTCGTAAATCGCAGTTGCAAATTGCGTCGCAGCAATATCAGAGTGTCATCGGTACTCCCCTGGGATGCCCTCAACTCTTGCAGACATCCACGGCGAACACTTGCTCACTGGGCAGTGTCTTGACTCCGCCCCCCTCGCAGGATCTGCAGGTCCTGGGCTCAACCAACTGGCGTCCCAGAATGTCAACAGGACTTGAGCTGCAGATGTTTCTCCCGGTGATCAACGCGCCTTTCCGAATCTACTGGGCGTACAATCCGCTGCGCTTGGACAGTCTGGCGAATCCACCGATTCCCATTACACCGGGAATGTTCCCGCAGACTTGCAATCCGAAAACCGGGTGCCAGTTAACTGCTGCGGGAGCGTATACCTACAACCTGGCGCGGATCACTTATTCCCCCAGTTTTCTGTTGCGGGAGCCGCGCAAGACGTTCCGCTTCACCGTGGCGACAACGTTTTAACGGAGCGGAGAGTTTGACGGGGATAGCTAGGCTCTCTATAATCAGTACGATCCACGCCATTGCAGAAAGATGATCGGGTGGACGACACGTCCGCGATCCCGGCGTGCGACGCTGGCAATCCAGCGCGCCTTGTCTTAGAGACCCTGTCGTAAAGGACGATGTGTGGCGGCGGCCGTTGGACGAAGCGAAAAATCTGGTGAGTGTTCCCAGCGTTGCCAGAGTAGTCACGCATTCCCGGAAACATTTTTACCTGAACGATCTTAACGGAACAATGTTCCAAGGAGTTTAAGCGATCCGATGACAAGAAAGTTCCTGCGCTCTATCCTGGCCATTGCGGTTGTCTCCATGATTTCCGCATTCGCCCAAACCAGTTCCGCCGCTCCAACCGGTGCGGCCGGTTCGCCTGCAACCGGCTCTCCCGCCACTCCGGCTGCCTCCCCGACGATTGCGACCGGGACCGGCACCAAGATCGGGACCATCAACATTGAGCAGGCGGTGGTCGGCACCAACGAAGGCCAGCGCGATTTCGAAGCGCTGAAAAAGAAGCTGGAGCCGAAACAGAACGAGCTGAAGGGCCAGAACGACGAACTCGAAAATCTGCAGAAGCAACTGCAGACGCAAGGCGACAAGCTGAATGAGGATGCCCGCGCCAGCCTGGTCAAACAGATTGAGGTCAAGAAGAAGTCCTTTGATCGCTCGGTGCAGGATGCTCAGGAGGATGCGCAGAATCAGCAGAAAGAAATCTTTCAGCGTATTTTGCAGAAGATGGCGCCGGTGATCGTGAAACACGCGCAAGACAGCGGCTACGCCATGATTGTGGACACCTCGAACCCTTGGCCCCAAAGCCCGGTTCTGTGGTACGGCGAGGGAGGAGACATTACCAGAGCGGTGGTGGACCTCTATAACACGCAGTCCGGCGTGCCTGCGCCGGCCTCGAGTGGGGCAGCCAAGCCCACGGCGCCGAAGCCAACCGCTCCCAAGCCGATGGCCCCAAAGCCAGCGGCACCCAAGTCAACTGAACCACCCAAGTAATTTTCACGACACCACGAACGTCGTGAAGGTTCCCCAAAGGCCGCGCCAAGCGCGGCCTTTTTCTCATGCTCGCACCAAGTCTGCGGAAGAAGTCTCGGTGTCCTTACTAGTAACACACGCAACTTAGGAGGACACCATGTTTGACCGCACACTCAATTCGTCATGGGACGAGCGCTCGCGCCGCGGATTAGCGACCTTGACATCGCTTGGTTTGCAGGCTCTTGCCTTGACCGTGCTACTGATGTTGCCATTGCTGAGGCCGCAGGGCTTGCCTTCGTTCCATCAACTCTCAACCCCCGTAAGCTGGGGCCAACCTCTGGCAGCGCCTTCCCGCGCAGTCAGAATGTCGCCAAGTGCGAACAACATCGTGCAGAATGTTCCGGCAGACATCATCTTCACGATGCCCTCACGAATTCCGAAGGGCATTGCGACCGATGGCAATGACGCTCCGCCAACCGTTGGTCCCTCCGCGCCTGCAATGCCCGGGACTGGAGGGGGCGATCCCAATGGTGTTCGAAATCTGTTTGAGAGTGTCTCACGTCCGGTTTTGCCGGTGGTGCGGCCGGCGCTACCCGTCGCTCCGCTTCGCATTTCGCACATGAGTGAGGGGAATCTTGTCCACAAAGTGCAGCCAACGTATCCCGCGCTAGCGCGCAGTGCGCGCATTCAAGGGGCGGTTGTATTGCAGGCGGTGATCAGCAAGGCAGGCGCTATCAAGAATCTCAAAGTCCTGGCGGGCCATCCCATGCTGGTGCAGGCGGCGATTGATGCGGTGAGCCAGTGGCGCTACCGGCCCTACATCTTGAACAATGAGCCGGTTGAAGTGGAGACCCTGATCACCGTGAATTTCTCTCTGGCTGGGAGTTGATTGTGTGGCGCGGGCGTCCTCGCCCGCGACTGCCGCCAGCGAAGCGATGCCGGAGTCACAGAGGAGTAGCCCAAGCGTAACCTGAGGACGCTCGTGGCTCCCGCTATAATCGAGCCCAGTGGCGACAACTGCAGAAATCCTGAGCCGCGTAGCGACCCGCCCCACATGGGCGGAAGTCTCGCTGACCACTTTGCGGCAAAACTTCCGCACTGTGCTGAAGCACGCGGGCGCTGGCGTGACCGTATGCGCGGTGGTAAAGGCCGACGCTTACGGGCACGGCGCTGTCGAATGCTCACGCGCGCTGCAGGATGAGGGCGCGCGCTGGCTGGGCGTCACATCGCTCGATGAAGCCATCCCGTTGCGCGATGCGGGGATCGAGTCGCGAATTCTATTGATGACCGGTTTCTGGCGCGGCGAAGAAAACGAAATCGTCCGCCTGGGGCTCACTCCCACGGTGTGGGAGCCCTGGCACATCGAGGTTTTAGAACAAGCTGCGGCCTCCGGAACTCTCCGGCAAGCGGTGCAACTGAAAGTAGACACTGGAATGGGACGGCTGGGCGTGTCGCTGGATGAACTTCCCGTAGTCCTAAAAGCGCTCAGCGCAGCGCCGCATCTGCTTCTCGAAGGCCTCTCCACCCATCTGGCTTCTTCCGAAATTATGGACGCGCCGTCCGTGACCGAACAAGAGCGCCGCTTTGAAGAAGCGCAGCGCATGGTGCGAGCCGAAGGTTTCGATCCGACCCTGGTTCACATGGCCAACACCAGCGCCCTGATCTCGCGCCGTGAGACTTGGAACAAAATGGTGCGTCCTGGCGTTGCGCTCTATGGATACTATTTGCCCTTCCAGCGCGCGGGCCGGGAAGTGAGTGGGGGCACGCTGCGTCTTGCGGTGAAGCCGGTGCTCACGTGGAAGACGCGCATTCTCTCCATGCGAAACTTTGCCGCCAACCAGGCTTTGGGCTACGGCGGGACGTACGTGACCAAGGCTCCGGCGCGGGTTGCCGTGCTGCCCGTCGGATATGCCGATGGATACAATCGCCAGCTCTCGAATCGCGGCCGCGTGATTGTCCGCGACCACTACGCCCCCATCGTGGGCAGCATCTCGATGGATCTGACGCTGGTGGATGTCACTGGCATTCCCGGGATCACTGTTGGCGACGAAGTGATCTTGCTCGGCACCCGCGATGGGCTCAGTGTCGATGCGCTCGAACATGCACGCTTGGCGAACAGCTCGCCATACGAAATACTCTGCAACATTTCCAAGCGCGTACCGCGAAGATACGCCAGCTAAACACCCTCTCTTATCGATCAAGACTGTCATCCCGAGCGAAGCGAGGGACCTTGGTATTGCTCACCGCTGCGATATCGTTGCTCCTAGATGCGGACCAAGATTCCCTGTCCCGGTCAGGCAGCAAATCCGCGGAGCCAACCGTTGATTGCGACCATTGACTGATTCGCGCGTGAATGCTCTGCGACCGCTTGTTACACTAGAAGATTGACCATGCCCTCGCGCTACGCACAATGGATGTATGACTGGGAGCACCAGCTCACCTCGGTGGACAACAACCGTGTGGTGCGTCCGCTCGACTGGGGCTTGGAATTTGCGCGGGACTGGCCTTGCCGCAATGGCTGGCAGCCGGGACAGGTAGCCGAAGACCCAGCGAAGTTCCTGGTGGATTTCAGCCGCCGCATTGTCGCCTCCAGCGATGAATTTTTCGCCTACAAGCAGCCCACCGACTTTCGATTGGAGAAGCGTGAAGTTCGGGTGTTCTCCACGCGCGAAGTTCCGGACCTCAGGCTGGAAGCGAAGGTAAAAGGAACTTACGCCGAGTTTTTGCGCTTTACCGCGCCGGTGAAAACGCCATATCCGGAAAACAATGTCGTGAATGCGCGCTGGTTTCCCGCACGCGGGCGCCGCGCCATTGTTTTGCTGCCGCACTGGAACGCGGATGCGATTGCTTACGTCAGTCTCTGCCGCCTGCTGAACATGCTTGGGATCTCCGTGTTGCGGCTGAGCATGCCCTACCACGACATCCGCATGCCCGCCGAGATCAGCCGCGCGGATTATGCCGTCTCCGCCAACATCGGCCGCACGCTCGATGCGGTGCGGCAGGGAGTGGTCGATGTCCGCTGCTGTCTGGATTGGCTTGAGCAGCAGGGCTATCGCCAGCTGGGGATTGTGGGAACGAGCCTGGGCTCCTGTTACGCGTTCATCGCGGCGGCGCATGATGCGCGCATTCGCGTGGCGGCGTTTAACCACGCATCCACCTATGTGGCCGACGTGGTGTGGCATGGACAATCGACGCGGCACATCCGGCAGGGCATCGAGTCGCAGATCAATCTGGAGACGCTGCGAAATTCATGGCTCGCCGTGAGTCCCATGGCGTACTTCGATCAGTTTACCCGCTGGCCGCGGAAGTCGCTCATCATCTATGCGAAGTACGATCTGACGTTCTTGCCGGAACTCTCGCGGGATGTCGTCGCCGAATTCGAGCGCCGCGAACTGGATCACAAGGTCGTTGTCCTGCCTTGCGGTCACTACACCATGGGCGAAGCTCCCTACAGTTACATGGATGGGTGGCATTTAGCCTCGTTCTTGCGCACCGCGTTTGAGGGATAACGCGGGCCTTGATTGAACGTAGGCATGGTTGATGTGCTGTCGGGTGTGCGGGCGAGGACGCCTGCACGACAGCCGCCGGGGACGGCAGCGCTACAGTCTCGCACGAAAAGGTAAAATGTGGGCATGGCGACCGCTCGTATGGTTGATTTTGAAACTGACGTGGAGTACCGGCGCGGCGAGTTCCTGATCAGCACCAGTCGCGAACGCTTGGATCTGGATGTGGTCCATGGTTTTCTGACCAAGTGCTATTGGGCCAAGGGAATCCCTCGGGAGATTGTCGCGCGCTCAATCGAGCGTGCGCTCTGTTTCGGAATTTATAATGGGGAGGGCGCGCAGGTCGGCTTTGCCCGTGTAATCAGCGATTTCGCCACGATCGCCTACGTCGGAGATGTCTTTGTTTTGGAAACCCATCGAGGGCAGGGACTGGGGAAATGGTTGATGCAGTGCATTACGCAGCATCCCGCTTTGCAGAATCTGCGGCGCTGGATTCTGACCACCCGTGATGCCCATGGACTTTATTCGCAAGTTGGCTTCACGCCCGTGAAAGCTCCGGAGCGGTTTATGGAACTTCACCGGCCCAACGTTTACGAGACCGATTCGCAACATTGATGGTTTGGGCTATCGAGCCGCAGCGCCTGAAGGCGCGAGTAACACTGGGCTGCTCTTGATATGCCTGAAGGCATATCAAGATACGAATCTCGAATCGTTCCTCAGACTAGGGAAACCATTTATGAAGAATTCCGCAGCTAAGATGTACCGTCCGCTCCACGAAGCCGATCCGCAAATTGCCGCAGCCATCGACAACGAAACCCGGCGCCAGCATGAAGGTCTGGAACTGATCGCCTCGGAGAATTTTGTCAGCGAAGCAGTGCTTGAGGCCGCGGGTTCGGTGTTCACGAATAAGTATGCGGAGGGATATCCGGGCAAGCGTTACTACGGCGGCTGCGAGTTTGCCGACATTGTCGAGAATCTGGCACGCGATCGCGCCCGGCAGTTATTCGGCGCGGAGCACGCGAACGTACAGCCTCATGCCGGTTCGCAGGCCAACATGGAGGCTTACGCGGCAGTGCTGCAGCCAGGCGACACTCTTCTGGGATTGAACCTGGCGCACGGCGGCCACCTGACACACGGGCATCACCTGAATTTCTCAGGGAAAACCTACAAGATCGTCCCTTACGGCGTGACCAAAGAAACCGAGACGATCGACTATGACGCGCTGGAAAAGCTGGCCGAGCAGGAACGTCCGAAACTGATCATCGGCGGGGGCAGCGCTTATCCCCGCATCATCGATTTCGCGCGCATGCGGCAGATCGCAGACAAAGTTGGAGCACTCTTTCTGGTCGACATGGCGCATTTTGCCGGGTTGGTTGCGGGCGGAGCGCATCCATCGCCAGTGCCGCACGCGCACATCGTTACTTCGACAACGCATAAGACTCTGCGCGGACCGCGATCCGGCATGATTCTTTCCAAGTCTGAATTCGCGGCAGCGATCGATAAAGTAGTTTTTCCAGGGATGCAGGGCGGCCCGCTGGTGCACATCATAGCGGCGAAGGCGATCTGCTTCCAGGAGGCAATGCAGCCTGAGTTCCGCGACTACGCCAAGCAAGTGGTGGCCAATGCGAAAGTGCTGGCCGAAACCCTGGCCGCGGAAGGCTTCCGCATTATTTCCGGCGGGACGGATACACACCTGATGCTGGTCGATGTTTTCTCGAAAGGCATGCTCGGCAGCGAAGCGGAGAAGGCACTGGGAGAAGCTGGAATTACGGTGAACAAGAATGCCATTCCATTCGACACCAATCCGCCAATGAAGCCGAGCGGGATTCGCATTGGTACGCCAGCCTTGACGACGCGCGGAATGAAAGAGGCAGAGATGCGGCAAGTGGGGCGCTGGATCGCGGAATCGCTGCTGCAACGAACTGATGCCGCACTGCTCGCTAAGGTTCGCAAGCAGGTTCTCGATCTCTGTGAATCGTTCCCTCTATATGCAGACCGTAGGGTAAGAGCGCAAGCCGAAGCGCGGGTTTAGCAATTCTGATGTGGGCCCACCCGTTCTTTATGGTTAAATGCCTTTCGTGAAGATCGCCATCGACATCCGGCGGATGACTGAGTTTGGCGTGGGTACGTACATTCGCAATATCGTGCGAACTCTCGGCCGCCTCGACCTCAAGACCACATACATCCTGATCGGCTCTCCTGACAAGGTCAAAGAAATGGGCGCGCTGCCCGCCAATTTCCATACGGTTCCTTTGACCGGGCCGGAGCGTTCGCTGCAGAGTTTTCGGGCCTTTCGCACCATTGTCAAGCGTCTGGAATGCGATCTCGTGCATATTCCGAATTTGTTCTCCATCCCACGCGCCCTGCCTTGCCCCTACGTGATGACGGTGCATGACATGCTAGAACATTTGTCGCGGGCCCGCCGGGAGACCGGGTTTTGGGGATCTTTTCATTTTCAGTTAACCAAACGAGCATTGAGGGGCGCCGCGCGGATTTTCGCGGTTTCTAACTTTACCAAGATTGAAATTGAGAAGCTGTTTGGTATTCCGCCGGCACGCATCGAAGTGGTTTATAACGCGATCGATGAGAGGTTCCTGCATGGACACGCGAGCGCGGCTGACCGCCAGTTGATTGCCGAGCGTTACCAGGTGACTTATCCCTTCTTGCTCTATGCCGGAAGAGTCAGTCCCCACAAAAATGTGGTGCGCATGATTGAAGCCTTCTCCGCGCTAAAGACGGAGTTGGAAAAAGACCATGCGTTTCCGGACTTGAAACTCATCATCATTGGTGACGATCTTTCCGGCAATCCGGACTTGCGGCGGACGGTAGTTCGTAGCGGCGTGCAGAACGATGTGCGCTTTCTGGGGTTCGTGCCCATCGAAGTGCTGCGCACGTTCTATGACCAGGCAAAAATTTTCGTTTTCCCCTCGCTGTATGAGGGCTTCGGCCTCCCGCCGCTGGAAGCCATGGCCCATGGCACGCCGGTTGTCACCTCAAACGTCTCCTCTCTGCCCGAGGTTGTGGGGAACGCCGCAGTGCTGGTCCACCCGGAGAACGTTTTCGAAATTATGAGGGCGTTGCACCGGGTCTTGCTCGACCAGCCACTGCGCGAAAAGATGAAAGAGCGCAGCTACCGCCAAGCGGCTAAGTTCTCCTGGGAGAAATCGGTGCGGCGGATTATGGACGCCTATCAGGAAGTTGTGGGTTCAGAGGACACAGCCGATCCCACAGGCCCGTCTGCTGCAGCGCGTAGGAATACTACGGCGGGCGTGGCCTGACCCACGGGCGCTAATGGCCCCCTGACGCCACAAGGACCTAGCGAAAAAGGTGTCTACTTCAGCAAAGGCTGTCCGGGCGAAGCGATGGCGAGTTTGTGCAGTTTCGCGGTGACGCGGTCGCGGTCGGCATCGGATTTAGCTGAGGCGAGACGCTTTCGCAGAGTAGTGATCTTGTGCTGACGGGCGCGGCGCCGGCGAATCTCCGGGCGGCGGCTGGGTGCTGACATGGAGTGCGCTCCTGAAATTGAATTGAGAAAATTATTATGGCAGCCGGACCTGTAAGCCGAATTCTGTCCGCCGGATTGCTCCGGCGGGACGGTCATTCCTCTGGGCCTTGCATCGCTGCGAGGCTCTAGCGACCTACCCGAAGGTTTGACGCACCGAGCCGGCACGTGCCGAAAG
>JAUTWY010000190.1 GCA_030838305.1 Acidobacteriaceae bacterium | reverse complement strand
AGCCAGTTGGCGACGGCGGAATCCACCCTGGTGAATGCCATGGTCGCTTACGAAAAGTCGCGGGTCGAATTGGATCGCGCGACCGGACAACTGCTGGACCATGCCGGTGTCAGTATCGACGACGCGGCCCGCGGACAAGTCACGCGGATGCCGAACGTGCCATACATTGCGCCGCGCAAGGACACGCCGGCGGTAAGCCCGACACCCCAGGCAAATGCTCCGCAACAGCAACCGCAGTGATCTGGCGCAGGGAGAGGGCGCGGCCTTGGCCGCGCCCTTTTCTTTTGCTCTGAGAGCTTTCCACCCCACAATTCTTTACAATCTGCGACTCTTTCTACCTCTCCCTCCCGATAAGATGAAGCGACACACTTATGTTTCGTGCATCCAACTCTCGAAATCCATCTTGTATTTTTAAGGCGATCACAGCCGTTCCTTCAAGGAGACGAACCATGTCTTTTCCGTTACCCACCATGACCGGGCTCAACTGGCGGCGTACCGTGCTGTTGGCGGCCTTTGCAATCCTGGGCTGCCCGCAATCACAGCCGTTTTTGTACACCCAAGATGTCCCTTCCGCTCCAGTGCCGCAGCCGTCGCCCGCCCCCGCCCAGCCGCAGCCGGTTCACTTGCAGGATTATTCCAAGGCGCGCTCGTCTTTCCCCAACCTCGCGCAACCCTACTTGCCAAAGGAATTGGCGCAGCCGGATTTTGGCAACTCGCCGCGCATCGATGCGCTGATGCACGATGGCAAGATTTATCTTTCGATCGACGACGCGGTGGCGCTCGCTCTGGAGAACAATCTTGATATCGAAATTGCCCGTTTTAATTTAAACATCGCCGCCGCGGATTTATTGCGCGCCAAGTCCGGAGCCAACATTCTCGGAATTAACACCGGCATCGTGCAAAACACGCCGGGCGGCGGCGTGGGGGGTCTAGGTGGAACTGTAGGTTCAGGAACGGGCGGCACGACAGTCGCAGCGGGCGGCGCTGGAAGCGGTACGAGCGGCCTCGTCAGCTCGACGCTGGGCATCGGCTCGCCCATTACCAGTTTTGACCCGGTGATTTCGGGAACGCTGCAGTTGGATAAGAACAATACCGAATCGACCAGCGCTCTTAGCCCGGTGCCAGTACTGGCGCAAAATACGTATACCGCCGATCTGGCCTATACGCAGGGCTTCCAGTGGGGCACGGCGCTGTCAGTTGGATTCAACAATACCCATGTCACCACCAACAGTCCCACTAGTTTGCTGACACCCGACCTGGCGTCGAATTTCCAGATCAGGGTCACGCAAAATCTTTTGCAGGGCTTTGGCGCTGGTCCAAACCTGCGCTTCATCCGCATCGCTAAGAACAATCGGGAGATTTCCGACGTCGCTTTCCGGCTACAGATCATCACCACGGTCGATCAGATCGAGAATATGTATTGGGATCTTGTCTATGCATACGAGAACGTTCGCGTGCAGCAGGAGGCGCTGACCTATGCGCAAAAAGCGCTGGACGACTCGAAGCGGCAGGCACAGGTCGGTACGGTTCCGCCGATTCAGGTGGTGAGTTCGCAGAGCACGGTGGCCACCGATCAGCAAAACCTGATCGTGGCGCAGAACAATCTGCAGTTGCAGCAACTGCTGATGAAGAACGCACTCAGCCGCAGCATTGAAGATCCAGCCCTCGCCGAAGCCGACGTGGTGCCCACCTCCACCATGCTGGTACCGCAAGAAGAGACCGTGGTACCGATTCAGGACATGATCAATGACGCGTTGCAGCATCGCGCGGAGCTGGCGGAGTCACGCATCGATCTCAACTCCCGCGATTTGAGCAACAAGGCCGTGCGCAACGCCATGCTGCCCACGCTTGACGCATTTGCGTATTACGGCGGCTCGGGCGTGGGGGGTTCAGTAAACTCCGCGATTCCCAACTGCGCCGATACCACCAGCACTTTTTGTTTTAATCCCGCAAAAGCGCCGCCGCCCTTTCAAACCAGCAACAACGTGGGTTACGGTGGGACGCTAAACCAACTTGTCAACTCAACCGCGCCCGATAAAGGAGTGGGACTCTCGTTGAATATTCCGTTGCGCAATCGCGCGGCGCAGGCGAACGAGGTACGGTCCCAACTGGAGTACCGGCAGGCACAGGTGCGGCTGCATCAGCTTGAAAATCAGGTGCGCATCGAGGTGCGAAACGCGCAATTCGACGTGAAACAGAATCGGGCCGCGGTGCAGGCGGCACAATCGGCGGTGGATCTGGCGCGACAGACGCTCGACGCGGATCAGCAAAAATTGAAGGTTGGGCTCACCACGCAAACCGCAATCCTGCAGGATGCTTCGACGCAGACGACATCGGAATCGAATCTGGTATCCGCGAAAGCAGCTTACGAAAAGTCGCGCATCGAACTGGATCGAGCCACGGGACTGCTGCTGGATCACTCCGGCATTGATGTGGCCGATGCTTCGCGCGGGCAGGTCACTCACCAGCCCAGGGTTCCCTATGTGACACCGCGGCAGGACGTTGTTCCTGGAGGGCAACCGGCGCAGCAACCACCGCCGGGGGGTCAACCCTAGAATTCAGAGATTCGCCAAGGGTCAAGAGAGCTCGGTCTATTGGATTGCTGGGATGCTGTAGTGCGATGCGATGACTTGCCACTTGCCGTTCGCATTCATCCAGACATCGGTGAAGCGATCGCGGAAGTCATACGGTTTTCCCTTGGATGTGCCCTTCTCGTGGTACCCGCCAGTAACGACCGCTGCGTTCCCGTGCATCCGAACGTTGAGCCCTGACATCTCGGTGATCTCTATGTGGAGCGTGGTGTCTCCATTGTGCGCGATGTAGCCAGATTTGCTGAATGTGGTTCCGTCTTCCACGGTGATGATGAAGTCTGGCGCCAGCAGAGATTCCATGGTGGCGATATCCCCGCGCTTGTAAGCTGCATTCCACTTGTTCTCGAGGGCGAGAATCCTGGACGACGCGGAGGACGGGTTATTCTGTGCAGGGGCAAAAGGCAAAGTCCAGACGGCCAGCGACGCAAGAACGATGAGCGAGATCTTGATTTTCATTGGTTTGCTGCATTCTCTCGCGTTCGACTGGAGTACGCAACAGGTGTTTGCACAGATGTTTGCGGAGAGCGCGTCAGCCTTCCGCAGCCGACCTGATAAACTCGCCCGTGATGGAACGACCGAAGATGCCGGCTATCCCGCGATCTGTTTTGTGGATGGTGGTGTTCTCGTTTGTCGTGCAGGTGGCGGCGATCGGAATTTTCCGGCAATACCACATGCGGGTTGGGGAGGACCACTTTGGCTTTGGCTTTGAGATGGGGCGCGTGGGACGCTCGATCGCGCTGGGACAGGGTTTCAGCAATCCATATGGCGGAAACACAGGGCCCAGCGCGTGGGAACCGCCGCTTTATCCCTATTTGATTGCCGGAGTCTTCAAGCTATTCGGAATCTACACCTACGCTTCGGCGTGGATACTTCTATCGATCAACAGCGTTTTCGCCTCGCTCACTACGATTCCAGTGTATCGGATCGCGCACAGAAGTTTTGGTCCGCGCGTCGCACTGTGGTCGGCGCGGGCTTGGGCATTCAATCCTTACGTCTGGTACTGGTCGATCCATTGGATATGGGATACGACTTTTACCCCACTCGTGCTGGCATTGATTTTTCTGGTTTCGCTCGAGATGGAGGAGTGGCCTGGT
>JAUTWY010000178.1 GCA_030838305.1 Acidobacteriaceae bacterium | reverse complement strand
CAACATCGGCTGGCATTTGCGGACGTTCGACGCCTTCGATCGGTTTACGGAAGATCAGCATGAGCTAACCTGCCGCTTTCGCCTTCTTCACTTCCTCGATCAGCGGCGGAACAATGTCAAACAGATTCGCAACAATGGAATAATCAGCGATCTCGAAAATCGGCGCCTCGGAATCCTTGTTCACTGCGATGATGGTCCGCGCGCCCTTCATTCCTACGATGTGCTGAATCGCGCCGCTAATGCCGAGGGCGAGATAAAGCTTGGGCGCAACCGTTTGGCCAGAGGAACCGATCTGGCGATCCATGGGCAACCAGCCGGAGTCGCAGATCGGTCGTGATGCAGCGAGGTCGCCTCCCAGCGCGTCCGCCAACTGTTTGGCCATCTCGATGTTTTTCTGCTCCTTGATGCCGCGGCCCACCGAGACAATGATTTCCGCCTGCGTCAGGTCGACGGCTTGCTTAGCTTCCTTGAACACTGCTTGCGGCTTGTTTCGTATGGCGCCATCCGCGATTTCGACGTTGACGGCCTCGATGGGAGCGGGGCTGGCTCCCGCTTCTGCCTGGTCGCCGCGGAATGCGCCATTTTGAAAAGTGGCAAACCAGGGGGCCTCGGAAGTAAAGCTGACGTCGGCGGCAAGCTTCCCTTGAAACATCTGACGGGTGAAGAGAAGTTTGCCGTTTTCGTGCTTGAAACCGATGCAATCGCTGATGACGCTGCGTCCCATTGCGGTGGCAAGCTTGGGCGCGAAGTCACGCACCTGGTAGGTGTGAGGCATCAGCACCAGCTTGGGCTGCTTGCTGGTCAACAACTGCCTGAGCGCAGCCGCGAAAGCGTCCGGAGTGTAAGGTTCGAGCTTCGGCGATTCGACGGCATAGACCCTTGCGACTCTCTTTGCGGCGACTTCGGCGGCAAGGCTGGACGCTGGCCCTCCAACTACGGCAGCTTCAAGGGACCAGCCCGTGGCGCCGGCGATGGCCTGGGCCGCGGTGATGGTTTCCCACGAAACGCGGTTGAGTTTGCCTTCGCGTTGTTCAACGACGACGAGGATCGTATCGGGCATAAGGTCAGCTTCTAGCTGCTAGCTCCTAGCTTGCGCAATTGCCGGCGAACGCCGGCGCTACAACACGCGCAGTTCGTTGCGCAGTTTGTCGACCAGCTTTTTTGCGATTTCGGCTGGCGACCCTTCGATGTGTTCCGTCTTCTTTGTTTTCTGCGGCACGTAGAGGCGTTCAATTTTCTGCAGGTTTTCGCCGATTGCCGATTGCACTTCCGCCAAAGTCACCTTGCGGATTGGCTTGTTCTTCGCCTGCTTGATGCCGATCAACGTGGCATAGCGCAACTTATTAATACCCGACTGAATGGTGAGCACGGCAGGCAGTGGCATGTCAACGAACTGAAAGAATCCCGCTTCAAGTTCACGCTTCACGCGGATGCCCGTATCGTTCTTTTCGAGATGCATGATGATTGTGGCGTGCGGCCAGCCCAGCAACTCTGCGAGGATCACGCCGGTTTGTGCGTAGCCGTAATCGTCGGACTGAAGGCCGGTGAAGATCAAATCAAATTTTTCGTCCTTGATAGCGGCGGCGAAAGCTTTGGCGGTGTTGGAGGCGTCGAGCCCCACAAATGCGTTGTCCTCGAGGTGGATGGCGCGGTCCGCCCCCTTGGCCAGCGCTTCGCGCAAGACTTGCTGGGAACGGGCGGGGCCGGAAGTGATAACCACCACTTCTCCGGTATGTTTTTCCCTCTGGCGCAGCGCTTCTTCGAGGGCGAACGCGTCCGGCTCGTTCACTTCATACGAGACATCTTCGCGGATCCAGGCGGCAGTCTCGTTGAGCTTGAGCGGTGCGTCCTTCTGCGGTACCTGTTTCATGCAAACCAGGATTTTCAAAACACGACTCCTTCATCCCTGTGACTTCAGGGAGCCACGGGAAACTTGTCAGTATAAATGAGCGATTGGCAATTAGCACTGGCCAAGTTGGCCTGCCAGGCTACTCCGTAAAGACGACCGACTGCACCCCGGAAATTTCAAAGCGTTTGCGGCAGCGCATATTCTTGCAGGCCATCAGGTCGTCTTTCCGCAGCATGTAGGAGCGGGCTTTGGCGAATCGTGCGCGGTCGCGTTCGTCGGCGCGTCCTCCCAGCTGGCGCTTTTTGGTGCGCACCACCCAGGTGACGTCATATTCGGCGGGCTGGTGGCAATGGGGACAGTTCAGGGTTGCCGGCTTCTTTTGCGTACTCTCGTCGAAAAAATCTCGTTCTTCCATAAAATCGTCGTTGGTCGCTGGTCGTTACTCCGATCCCGGCCTTTCGGACCGAGAGACCCTCAATCCAACCGCGAATCATGATTATTACAGTTTTACCCCGGACAAAGCTATGGCAAGATGATGGGCATGGCGCGCAAGAAAAAGGTAAAGCGGTTTGGGGCGGTGCAGGCGGTGAAGGAATTGGCGCGGGAGCGGATGGGCGCCCCCCCGGTCGCGAAGGTGGTTCCTCATAAAAATAAGAAGCCGGCAAAGCACAAGGCGACGCTGGGAAAGTTGCTGGAGGGGGAAGGCTGAGCCGCGCAAGCCTCGTTCCAGCCGCTCAGCTAGTTGAAGGTAGCCGTCACGGTGAGATTGTTTTCGAGGAGGACCGTACAAACCGACCCATTGGCGCCACTGGTTGAGCTGCAGCCACTCCAACTCGCGAAGGAAAAGCCGCCGGTGGGAGACGCCGTCAGCGTGATCGTGGAACCCGTAGTGAATTGATTGCTGCAAGACGATGGGGACGAGCAACTGATGCCAGGGCCAGTAACAGTTCCGGTGCCGTTACCGGCAAAGCTGATGGTGAGAATCGGCTGAGGTCCGGGAGGCGTACAGCCCGAAGCGGCTGGTCCATCGACAGTAATCTTGACGGAGTTGCTCACTACTTCGTTAGAACCGTCTTTGAGAGTGGCAAAAATATCGCCGACGCCGCAGCCGAGATTCGGTGAGACCACACCCGCACTGCTAACCAGGACCACTTGTGGATTGTCCGTCTGCCACGTCACCAGATTCGTTATGTCTTTGGTCTGCGGTGGATGAATATATGTCCCAAAAGCCTTGAAATCGAAAAATAGACTGGGATC
>JAUTWY010000159.1 GCA_030838305.1 Acidobacteriaceae bacterium | reverse complement strand
GAGCGCAGGTGAGAGTTCGAGCAAAGATACCCAGGTGGATTTAAGTCCCCCCTCGGATGATGCCAAGGCGCACCCGCAAAGTTCTGCTGCGGTGGCCGATGCAGAAGCGGCAGCCTTGGACAGCAGCGGAGTCGGCGAGTTCCATACCTGGGATCCGCACAAGGCCGCAAAGAGTGTGGAGGTAGGCGATTACTACTTCAAGCGGAAAAATTACCGGGCCGCGGAGGCCCGTTATCGCGAAGCTTTGCACTACAAAGACAACGATGCGATTGCAACCATCCGGCTGGCGATATGCCTGGAAAAGCTCGGAATATTGGACGACGCCCGCGCCGAATACGAGAGCTATCTAAAGATTCTTCCGCACGGACCACAAGCGCCTGACGCCGAAAAAGCCATTGATCGCCTGAAAGCAGAGACAACGGGTCCGAAACCTCTTCACTAGTCGGAATGATTCGACAGCGCTGGTGCACGGAGCTGCGCCACAACTCCTCGCTTTAACCGGCTGCCCCGCTTCGGCGTCTTCGTCGCGGGACGCGCTTCCTTTGTGTTCACTTTGCTGTCAGCCGCTTCTCCCAGGATAAGGCCTGACGGCCATTTGGGACCGGAATGTGCCTTGCCCTTGGAGCGCGTTGCCTGTGCAACGATCGCTTCAAGGGCATCCAGACAAGCATGAATCATCTGCGTCCGCAGCTGCCCGGAAACGTTTCCCCGAATCATCAGCATCGCCGTACCGTGCATTAAGGACCACAGCGAAAGCATTAGGCGCGTATGTTTGCGGGGACCGCCGCCCAGACGGGCCGCCAGACGCAAGCGCAACAGATTGAACGAAGGCCACGGTTCGTGTAGCGACGGAGGCTGCGCAAATCCGTCGAAGAGCACTTCGTACGCGCGGGGATGCTCCAGCGCATATTCGAGATAGCGTTGGCAGGCTAGGGTGAGGGACCGTGTGCGAGTCAGCGCCCCAAAAAGTTCAACCCGGGTCTGGATGCGCAGAGCGCGAAGAATATGGTCCCGGTCCTGATACCGCTCATAAATGGTGGGAGTTGTGGTGCCGGCCGCCTTGGCGACACCTCGCATGGTGAGCGCTTTTTCGCCGCCCCGCGACCATAACCGGCACGCGGCATCCAATATGCGCTGTTCAAGTTGGGGATCTGCTGCTCTGGGCACCGGCCCGCCTCCATACTTTCACTTATCCCTGGGCCCGACCGCTTTAACTTTGACTATGTATAACTAACGCCGTACAATTTGTAAACACAACGTACTAAGTACGCTCCGCCAGATCGTCGTCTTCAGGGCTCTTCTTCCTTTAGAATCTGAAGCTGCGGACGCAATGCGGCACACAGTCGGACTAGAGGGATTGCGGATGTTGAACGATGAATCCGGCAGACAGGCAGGTATCGCACGCCTGATCTCCGACCTCCGCACCGCAAAAGTGGAACTGCTGAGCGCGCAATGTGCCGCCGACCGTCTTCGCCAGCAATATTCTGTCGCGGATATTGTTTCTTTTGGTGAACCCCAGGCGCTGAAAGGGGCAATCGCATCCGCCGCCGCCCTCAGTCGCTTCTTTGCCACCATCGACGAACAAATGAAGAAGGCTGAACGGCAGACGTAAAGTCTGCGTGTCATCTTGCCTTTTCTTCCCGAAGGCCTGCAAGAACTAAAAGCCACAAGCCTATTTCTCCACCCGCGTAAATGCCCCAGTCGAGGCGTTGATCGCAACCGTCAGCTTCGCGCCTTCACGAGAACCGCCATAAATGACGTGCCAGGTGAGTTCGTTGGTATTGTGATTCCAGTCGCAAATATAAAGCACCGGCGTCGCCGGATCCTTTTCCAGAACCTTGTCGCCGCCATGTTTTTGCGCTTCGTTAAAAGCCTGGTCGGAATCCACCTTGAGAAATGCCACATCGAAAATCTGCGTCGATGCGTTGCGTGGATTATAGGTATCTTCATTGCCGGGCGACACGCCGCGCGATGGCGCATCCGGCGCATCGGTGCCGGACCAGATAAAAGGCTTCACCCCGTGTTGCATAGCGGAAGCGAAGCTCGCCCGCCAGATTGCCGACTTACCATCGTGCCCATTGCTGTCAGTGGACGGAGTCGATTCGATGCGAAACGGCTTCACATCGGCGGCGTAATTGCGTGCCGCAATAAAGCACTTCTGAAAGGCCGCACGGCCCGTGAGTAATTCCACCGGCTTCGGCTCCGGCTTGGTTTGCGTCGGCTTGCCGCTATTGGAATCACAGCTTGCCAGCAGCGCGAGAGAAACGAGCACGGCCGCCGCAAGAGCTGTCATCGCTGGACGTCGCCCATACTGCAGAATCACCCCTGAGGCTTCACCGTCAATGATTTCAGCTGCAACAGTTGTCCCTGAGGACACACACTCCCGCATTGTCATGGGTGACCTTCCTGTTATAAATAGGGTGTTTTGTGATGTCGCGCAACATTCTACCTGAAGCGCATAGAGACGCGAGAGTAGTGGAATGGATACCCACCTGCACCAGTTGATGACCGCCCTCGAGTCTGCCACCGAAGGCATGTCCTACCAGCAAATGAGCTGGCGTCTGCCAGGAAAATGGTGCGCGACCGAAGTGCTGGAGCACCTCTACCTTACCTACACGGGGACGATCAAGGGATTCGAGAGGTTGCTCGAAACCGGCAAACCCATGGTCACTCGCGCCTCCGCCAAGCAGCGCTTGCGCACTCTGGTGGTGATTAATCTCGGCTACTTCCCGACAGGACGAAAAACGCCGCCGATAGCCGAACCCCGGGGATTGCCGCCCGACAAAGTGCGAAAGGAATGGAGGAAAAAGATCGAGGAGATGGATGCAAGGATCGCCCAGTGCGAGGCGCACTTCGGACCCGCCGTGCCTTTGCTCGATCATCCGGTTCTTGGTCCGTTGACTTCCACACAGTGGAGAAAATTCCATTTCGTTCACGGCATGCATCACTGCAAGCAGCTTCTCCGCCTCCGCCAGGCCTCCGCGACAAATTGACCCCGGGTTGCGCAGCTAGAGCTATCGCTAACTAAAGGAGAGCGCCGGGTGCGAACCCCGGCGCTTGGCAACGCAACGCTATTCGAGCCTTACTCGATCATCGAGGACGGAACGCCTGCCTTGTGAGCTTCTTCCTTCATGTCTTCGAGTTTCTGCTTGGCTTCGTCAAGAGCTTTCTGTTTCTCGGCGATCTGCTGTTTATAATGCGCTTCTTCTTTATCCCACTGGGTGGCATTGCGTAAGCGGTTGCCCGCGTCCGCGTACATGGCTGCCGCACGAAGCTGATATTCGCGCTGCGTCACGTCGAGTTCGCGGCTGGCCAGGTTCACCTGCTCCTTCTGCGCGCTCAGCTTGTCCTGCCACGCTTTCCACTCGGCCTGCTTCTTGATTTGATCGTCTTCCGCAGCGGCAGCTGGCTTGGCCTGTGTAGCCGCCTTCCCGTCAGGTGCTGCTTTGCCGTCAGCCGCGGTGGCGGGTTTCTCGCTGGTGTTTTCAGCACTGGCGGGCTTCGCCTCGACGACGACGGGCGGCTGCCCTACGATCGACAGCTTGTCGTCCTTGGGAAGGTTGTCGTTGTCAAACACCTTCGGCTTGGCCGTAGGGCCCGTGTCCCTACGCACTCTGCGGGCATAGTCGGCGAGCGATGATTGATCTTTCGGTGGCGACGACGTTTGTCCCTCCGCCAGCGAAACCAGCAGGATAGTGGACAACGCAATTAGGAATCCCAGACCGATCTTCATCGTTTGTTTCATAAGTGATTCATCCTCTTCAAAAAATCCTCTTCAAATTCAGGTTGTCGATCTTCAAATATCGCGGCCCGCCGCACGAGCACGAGTTCGCGTGTCGCTTGCGCTTGGATTCGCTGCCAGAAATCCTCCAATGTGGCGATCCAGCCGGGCCGCCTCCGACGCGATGTCGGCAGCCAATTGGGCGGCCAGTTCAGGATCACGGTTTTGCGCCAACTGCTGCGCGTATCCGGAAATCGTGGTCAGAGACGTGCGCAAATCCAGTGCCATCTCCGCCGAGATTTCACCCCGCAACTCTTGCTGATCAAGCATCCGTTCAAATTCGCTGCGGTCGCTGATCAGGCATGCCGCTCCTAGCAACCCGCCATCGCTTGCAGGCACCGGCGAAACCGTCACTGCCACGCGACGATTCTGCCCCGCGGGAGTCGTGTAGTTGGCTTCCATCTGCCTGCATTTGCTGCCTTGATGCAGCACGGCCTGTATTTCTTCGCTCAGCTTTCCTAACGGATCCCGTTCTCCCGTGGATTCTCTTGCTGAAGGTTCTGAAGAGCCGACGGTTGCATTGCGGAAAATATCCTCCGCACTCATACCCGACGGAGAATGGAAACCGAGAATTTCTTTGGCGGCGGGATTGGCCTGCTTCACCAGTCCATTGGGTCCAAACACCAGCACGCCGGACGAAAGATTTGAAAGCACGGCTTGGCTGAAGTTTTCTGTCGTGCGCGCCCGGCGTTGCTCCGCCTGGTTTTGCAATTGCAACTCGTGCTTCTGCTGTTTCAGTTGCTGGATAACGGTGTTGTAAAGATGGAGCGGCAGAGCCTCAAGGTTGGGCGCAGCCGCGGAGTCAACATCGGCCTCGGCGGCAATATTTCGGCGCATGGCACGCATCAGCCAAATCGCAAGTGCGAAGGCCGCGCCGCCCGCGAACAACGCAAACGCGGCGCGCAGAAGCAGCGGATTGTCGAGCATCCTTACCACCACAGCCTCCCGTACCAACTCAAAAACTGGTTGCCCACAAACAACGCGAGCAGCGCCATGCTGCCCAGAAATACGCCGAAGGGCATTTGATAGTGGCGGTACACCATTTGCGCGGACTGCCATCCCCGCCGCCTCGCCGCCTCCAGATTCGCCAACCGCCGCGAGAAGCGGTGCGTGCGCTTGATCCAGACCACCAGCACTGTCGTCACACCAAACAATGAACCCGCCAGCGAAGCCGCAAAGATAGTAAGAATTGTCAGTTTCATGCCAAGAAACGCGCCCACCATGGCCATCAGCTTCACGTCTCCAAAGCCCATACCCTCCGCTCCACGCCAGCGCAGATAAACCGCGCCCGCGCCATAAATGAACGAAGCACCCAACGCCGCACCCAGCAGGGAATCCAGTGGGGAGAACAATCGACCAGTGACGTCTCCAGAGAATGGCAGGTTCAACATTGCCGGAAGGAACTCCGAAGCCATGTCATGCACGGGCACCAGCAAACTGAACAGCAATCCGAGGGCGAGGCCGGGAAGCGTCAACTTGTCAGGCAGCAGCTTGGTCTCTGCATCGGTGAAAATCAGACCGAGCACCAGAAATCCGAAAACGCAATATTTCAGCGTGGCCAGCGTGAATCCAAAATAGAGGTAGCAGGCGAGGAACAGGGTGGCAGTCAGCAACTCTACCAGCGCGTACCGCGCCGAAATTCTGGATTTGCAATTGCGGCACCGTCCCCGAAGCAGCAGCCAACTGATAACTGGCAGGTTGTCGTAAAACGCGATCGGACGCTTGCAGCCAGGGCACGCCGAACGCGGCGCCACCACTGACAAACCCAGAGGCAGGCGGTAGATACACACATTCAGAAAGCTGCCGAAGGTCAGCCCGAAGAGAAAAATCGCCGATGCGTAAACTGGATCCACTAAGCCTTTTTGGGCGTTCTTTCAAAGCGCGATCGCAATGACACCAACACGCGCCTCTGCTAAGAACGCAAATCTTCCTGCTTCTTGAGTGGATTATAAGGCGGCGCGGGCCGGCGCGACTAAGTACTGAAGTCACTGTCCGATCGGACAATGGAGGCTGCAACCTGAACAAAATCAATCAGGTGCGATGAACAGCGTCTAATCCGCTAGACCCTTACGGCAGGGCAAAACGCAACAACTCGCCTTCGAGCCTGATAGCGGACGCTTCGTGAGCCGGCAACCGTCCGCGCCATCGGGTCCAGCCACGGGGAATCAGTCGCGTTTCTGGGACCGGCAACTCCATCCAGCTTTTCCGGATCTGCTCCCGCACGCACACTGAAAAAGCTCGCCCCCCGGCAACTCCTCCCGTAATGTCATAGCTGGGCAACGCAGCCCACTCGAACAGGCTTGCCTGCAAACTCTCCGTAATCGATTCTCCTGGTTCCAGGCAAAAAATCCAGTCGTGATGGGCAAGGTCAAGGTAGTCGGTCCCCGCTGCGTCACCATCTGCGGCCACCATGCGCGCTCCGTATTCGTGTGCGATCCGGCGAGTGGCGTCGGCCGAGTCGTGATCCACAATCAGAATCTCGGAGCAGGGAAGAAGAGTCTCCAGAGCTCGCCCCAGTCGCAGGCCATCATTCGCCGTATGCAGCAATGCCGTGATCGGAGGCATGGGGGAAAGCTCACCGTGTTTCCAGAGTGTACGACAGAAGCGATTCATGATGGCGAAAACAAAAATAAGCAAAGTGCACAAGCCCGCGCCCATCCGCGCAAACCCCTTCTGCACAGATCACTCGGTCGCACTCTCTCCTGATCGGTGTGCCGTCGGATAGCTCGCGCGCCCAAACATGATGCCAGTCTCCACTTCGACCGGCTGCCCATCCCGCAAGTGTCCCTTGAACTTCCATTGTCCCATGGCGTCGGTGATGGCCTTGGCCTGATCGGGAAATGCGCTGAGAAAGTGAATATGTTTTACCTTGCCTTCTTTATCGATGATGATCCGTACCGGAACCGGATTGAACCTGTGCTCGGTAAATATCGGGTCAACCCACTCCACTATGTTCCCCTCCCTTGCGTAATCCTTGATGCATACAGGCACGTCGCTGCCGCCCGTTCCTGCCGTGGGACTGGCTTCGGCGGGCAGCTTCATCTTGTTCATGTCCAGAAGCAAGCTTTCCAGCAGCTTGGTATCACGGCTGGTCAACACAAATTCCACGGCGTGACAGCGGATTTCAGTTGCCGCAACGTACCAATGCAGCTGAGCGATTGGAGACCAGTACGCAAAGAAGGTAAACGGCCTTTCACCGATCTTGGTCGGAGTAGGTGGCATTTCCACTTTGTAGTCGGCCTGCAACTTCTCCTTGGAATATTGAATGAGTTCCTGCGCGTTCGTCGCTGGCAGCGGCGTGAAGAACATATCCTGAGCAGTGATCAGGATCGTTCCGCGAGCAGGTCCTTTGAATGTGTTGGCAGGGCTGATCTGCGTTAGGACGTAACGACCGCTATCGGAGGGGGGCGGCCCTTTGTACTTCTCGGCCCAATCCGGCGGGAGAGTATAGGACATTCCAAAATACTGGTTGGTGAAAACACTGTTGGCCGCAGTCCCCCCGTCCGGCACCGGAGTCACCGAATCGCTCGCGCTTGACCAGGCCCCCTTTACCAGGATGACTCCGCTCGGCACCTTGTTCGCGGGCTGAACGTTGTTGGAAAAGTCGCCCCCATTCTTAGGACGGCTCTGCCGTTTGGTGTCTTGGCCCCAGGCCGGCAGCGTTACTGACAAGGCGACGGTAATCAAACAGCACAACAGTCGATACTGCATATCCGTCCTTCGAATCCAGGCAAATTCGGCCCGTGGTCCCGGCAAATTGGCCCTG
>JAUTWY010000150.1 GCA_030838305.1 Acidobacteriaceae bacterium | reverse complement strand
GGCAGCTTCCTTCTCTTCTTTCCTTACCTTAGCCCAGCGCCGTTTCTGCGCGGCGCCAATCTTCGCCCTAGCAGCTTTGGACATGCCCTTGCCCTTGCCTTTGCCGCGACCTTGCACCAACGCCTCTATCTGTTGTAGACGTTCGAGCGCTCTCTTTACTTCCTTTAGGAGGGATGTTGTATCCATAGCGAGGAATTCTACAACAAACCCTTCTTCCTAGGGGGTTTCTCCGCCACGTCTCATCCAAGATGCGGGAGGACTCTTTAGGTGATGACGAAGCGCTCAAGCGTGAGGAGCTGAAACCATCACCTGCGCATATTTCTTCTTGATCCGCGAGCGGATGATGTGTTGCGACGGACTGGGTTGGGGGGAATTTGCCCGCCGCAATCCCGACTTGCTCATTTGGAAAGAGGGTATTCTGACGCGCTACTATCGCGAGTCCACCCTCACCTCCGATCGCGCACGGAATGTGTTCGTGCTTCCTGATAAATCGATCGAGCAGGAAACATCTCTTGTTGAAGTCGCGCGAGATCGGCGTTAAGATTGGGTGCTTGATATTCTCTTGAGCGAGTAAAAAGGGCGCACCCACACGATGCCGCAAAACTACGTACCCATCTTCATTTTTATGGCAGTGATCGGCGTGCTGCTTCCGGTAACGCTGCTGGCGGCGAAACTCGTCCGGCCCGACAATCCCAGCAAGGCCAAGCTGATGCCTTACGAGTGCGGCATTGACCCCATCGACAATGCGCGCGGCCGCTATACGGTGCGTTACTACATCATCGCCATCCTGTTTGTGGTATTCGACGTGGAGACCATTTTTCTTTTCCCTTGGGCGGTTAAGTTCAAAGCGCTCGGAGTCTTCGGTTTGGCCGAGATGCTGATTTTCCTTGTCATCCTCATCGCCGGCTATATCTGGGTCTGGAAAAAGGGCGCACTGGAATGGGTGTAGCGCCACAAAGCCCGGGAGCCGAGCCACAGGCCCAAGTCTTCACTGCCAGCCGTTGGACACAAGGCAATTTTCTTTTCCCCACCCGCATTGTGATCAGCCCATTGCGCGTGAGCCGCGTGAAGTCGCGATGGTTTGGCAGCAATGACGAGACCATCGCCATGTCGAAAGTTGCTTCGGTACATATTTCTACCGGAGTGCTGTGGTCGGAGATTCGGATCGAATCCACCGGGGGCACCGATCCCATCACCAGCCACGGCCATCGCAAAGGCGATGCGCAGCGCATTCGGGATCTGATTGAAACCTACCAGGCGCAGAGTCGGGTTTAGGAGACTGTTCGCGCAGACAAAATACGACCAATAGGGTCTAAAGCCGCATTCTTGTGGACGCCGTACGCGGCGCTGAAAAGTCGCTCTTCCACGTTACTGCTTGGGCGCTGAGTAGTTCCTCTTCCACGTTCACGAAGAATTCATTTCCCGTTAACGGCGCTGTAGCAATCGCCGTGTCTACTCTTCTCTTGCGAGAAGATTCCCCTTGAGAGGAGCAATAGTGTGACTAAACGCAATTTTGTACTCGTATTGTGCATTTCGCTATTTACTTGCAGTCTCGGCTTCGCGTCTGGCGATGGAGAAAAGCGCGATTCGGACAAACATATTCGCCACGTACTGCTGATCAGCGTTGATGGTCTGCACGCGCTCGATGTCGCGAAGTACGTTTCAACCCATCCTCATTCGGCTTTGGCGGAACTCGCCAGCCACGGCACCACTTATTCCGATGCCAACACTCCGCAGAACAGCGATTCCTTTCCCGGCCTTCTGGCTCTGGTGACGGGCGGGTCGCCGTTAACCAGCGGGTTGTTCTACGACGTCAGCTACGACCGCAATATTTTCGATCCTACAAACACAACCTGCGCAGGGACCGCAGGCAACATGATGGTTTTTGACGAAAGCATCGACAAGTACAACCCGCAAAATGTGTCTTTAAACGTGATCGACCCGGCCAAGCTACCCCGGCACCGTGATCAGAATGGCAATTGCGAGGCTTTGTGGCCGCACAGCGCCCTGCGGACCAATACAATTTTTGAAGTGGTTCGACAATCAGGCGGGCACACGGCTTGGGAAGATAAGCATCCAGCCTACGATCTGGTAAATGGCCCATCTGGAACCGGGGTTGAGGATCTCTACACGCCGGAAGTGACCAACGTCGGCGGACTCGACAATACGCACAGCGTAGTTTGCACAGTCGGAAATGACCAACTGAAGGTGCAAGGCATCATTAACGAAATCCACGGTCTGCGGCACGATGGGAAGACCGGACCGGGCACGCCGGAGGTTTTCGGTATGAACTTCCAGGGCGTGAGCGTGGGACAAAAACTGGCGGTCGACAATTTTGATGGCAGTTGTGCCGCCGACAATGGCAGCTTGAACGGACAGCCGGGCGGTTACAAGGATGGTTCGGGCACGCCATCGACGGTTCTGGCATACGCTTTGGATCAGACCGACGCTGCTCTAGCCAGCATGATCCAAGCCCTGAAGGACCAGAAGATCTACGACTCGACGGTATTCATCGTCACGTCCAAGCACGGCCAGTCACCAATCAATCCCGTAAAGACGAACAAGCCGGGGCACCTCGCCGATCTGGTGGCGTCTCTCCCGGATGGGCAGACAAACCCCGCCGCAATCGCCGTCACCACCGCGAGCGCTTGCGGCACCGGTCCTTGCGGTTTTGTGAATGATGACGACGTCGCGCTCATCTGGCTCGCCGACCAAACGATGGGACAGCGGGTAAGGGATTACTTGAATGTTAATGTCCTTCCGCTGTTTATCGACGAGGTGATGGGTGGAGACGAATTAACATTGCGATTCGGCAATCCGCTCAAGGATAGCCGCACACCCGATATCATCGTGCGGCCCAACTACGGCACGATCTATACCGGTTCGACGGCGAAGAATGCGGAGCACGGCGGCTTCAGCTACAGCGATACGAATGTAGGCCTGATCGTTTCCAACACGAGTCTGCCGGCGCGAACGTTGAAGAGTCCGGTCACTACCGCGCAGGTCGCGCCAACGATTCTGCGCTTCCTCGGACTCGATCCTCAGGCGCTTGGGTCGGTTCGCGTGGAAAAGACCACGGTGCTGCCGGGGCTTGGAATCGGGGAGTCCGAGAAATAACGAAACGGAAAACGAGAAGAGAAGTGCTTACCCGCTCTTCTTTTCGGCAGGTCGGACGGGCTGCTCGAATGCAGCCCGTCTTTCCGCATCCAGCGCCGAGTTTCATTTCTAAGGGTCACGCGCTCGAATTTTGGAGAGGTTCTTCGGAATCTTCCACTTTCGTCACGTCAAGCTCGTTGACACCGCATCCTCAAGCTGATAAAAGTTAACGTTCTCTTCGAAACCCTGCACGCCGGAGGTTTGTGCGCTCGCGGTTATGCCGGACGAAAAAAAATCGCCCTCTTCGACGCCGCCGGAAGGCGAGCCGAAACCTGTTGCGGATCAAACTGCTGTTCCCGGAGGCGTGAAAGCGACTGCATCCGGCTCCGTTCAATCCGATTCCAAGGCATCCGCGGAAAACCCGCCTGAATCTTCGTCTACGCCGCCGGCGGTTCCTGCGAAACCCGCAGCCAGCCCTACGACTCCCGCCCCGGCGAAACCTGCCGCTGCCGCGAAACCGGCTGCGCCCGCGCCGATTCCATGGGATTCTCCCATGATCGCAACCCTGAAAGGCAACTACGGTTCTGGCATGGAAGCCCTAACTTATGCGGGCCAGAACTATATGCTGGTGGATCGTTCGCTGATCCCGGAGATTCTGCAAGTCCTTCGCAACGAACAGCAGTTCGATTACTGCGTGGACATAACTGCGGTTCACTACCCGCAGCGCGAAAAGCAATTCGATGTGTTGTGGGTACTTTATTCTTTCGCGCGCAACGAGCGCATTCGAGTGAAAACGCAGATTCGGGATGGCGAGACTTTACCGAGTTCGGTTCCTATCTGGGGCGGGGCGAATTGGCTGGAGCGCGAAGTCTTCGATATGTTCGGAATCAAGTTTGACGGACATCCCGACATGAAACGGATCCTGCTGCCCGACGGATGGAAGGGCCATCCCCTACGCAAGGATTACGGCATCCTGCAGCAGGACAACGAGTGGGTGCAGATCAACCTTGGCATTGAAAGCGGGCAGTGACGATGCCGCCGGGGGGTCTATTACGATGAAGCGTGCCCACGTCTCTCTGATGCTGTGTTTGTGCATAGCAAGCTTGAGGTTCCAAACGGTAGGTATCTGCTAGTGGCTACTCAGCACGATAAAGTTTTAACAGTTAGGGCCATTGACCTGCCGATCAAGGAAGCCCTTGTGATTGATGCGGGCGACCGATCAACAGCGAATCTGACTCAATCGAAGCAATGACCGACCCTCACACACTCTCGCACCTCGATCTGGAAACTCCCGAGAAGCCGTTTCTGGATGCCAACGAACTGGTCATTAACATGGGCCCGCAGCATCCGGCGACGCACGGCGTGTTGCGTGTGATTCTGCGGCTTGACGGGGAAAAAGTTCTCGGCCTCGAGTGCGTGATCGGCTATCTGCACCGCGGCGTGGAGAAGATCGGCGAGCATCGCACTTATACGATGTTCAATCCCTACGTCGACCGCATGGATTATGTGGCCGCGGTTTCAAACGGGCTTGGCTACTGCGAGACAGTGGAGAAACTGCTCAACGTGGAAGCGCCTCCACGCGCCCAACATGTCCGCGTGATTCTTACCGAACTTAACCGCATCGCCAGCCATCAGCTTTGGCTGGGTACGCATGCCCTCGATATCGGGGCGATCACGCCGCTGTTCTATACGTTCCGCGATCGCGAAGAGATTCTAAAAATCTACGAAAAATATTGCGGCGCGCGCCTTACGACCCACGCATTCCGCATTGGGGGGCTGCAGTACGAAACCTACACCGGGTTCGAGAAGGAAGTGAAAAACTTCCTCGATTTCTTTCGGCCCAAGATCGACGAATACGAAGAATTGCTCACCACGAACCGCATCTGGGTGGAGCGCACGAAAAATGTAGGAGTGATTTCCGGGGCGGATTGCATCGCACTGGGCGTTACCGGACCGGTACTTCGCGCGAGTGGCGTCAAGTGGGATCTGCGCAAAGCGCAGCCGTACGCCAATTACAAGAATTTCGATTTCGACATTCCTACCGGCCAGAACGGAGATACTTACGACCGGTATCTGGTGCGGATGGCTGAGATGCGACAATCGGTACGAATCGTGCAGCAGGCGGTCGACGCGCTACCTGAAGGTCCCATCATGGCAAAGGTTCCCAAGGTGATGAAGCCGCCTGCAGGCGAGGTCTATCACTCCATCGAAGCTCCGAAGGGTGAGCTGGGATACTTTATTGTGAGCGACGGGTCGACGCAGCCCTACCGGTTGCGAGTGCGTCCGCCATCGTTCGTGAACCTGCAGGCTCTCGACGTGATGTGCCGCGGACAGCTGGTTGCCGACGTGATCGCCGTGATCGGAACTCTCGACATCGTTCTCGGCGAGGTGGACCGCTGATGGGCGGGATCATCCAATATATCCAGTCTTACCTGTCAAGCGACCAGACGCCGGGAGCTGCGGGGAACATGTTCTGGGCGCTGGTCTACATTATGCTGGTCTTCGGTGGCTTGTCGGTCGCCGTGATTGCAATGAACTGGCTCGAGCGCAAAATCCTTGCGCACATGCAGGTGCGGCTCGGACCGATGCGCGTTGGGCCGCACGGTTTGCTGCAACCCATTGCGGACGCTATCAAGCTGCTGCTGAAAGAAGACATCATGCCATCCGAGGCGGATGGCTTTGTGTTTTGGATGGCGCCGCTCATCGTGGTGCTGGCGGCGTTTACAGTTTTCGTCGTCGTCCCGTTCGGGCCAACACATGCGATCACCGACATGAATATCGGAATTCTGTTCATGCTGGGCGTGTCGTCGCTGAGCGTGCTGGGCATCGTGATGGCGGGGTGGGCGTCGAATTCGCACTATCCTTTGATCGGCGCTCTGCGGTCCAGCGCGCAGATGGTTTCTTATGAAGTTGCAATGGGACTCGCGGTGGTCTCGGCGATTCTGATGACCAGCCTGAATGCGGAAGGGACCGGAACGCTGAGCATGATCGGCATCGTGCAGGCGCAGCAAGCGCAGGGGGAGTGGTTCATCTTTAAATTTTTCCCGCTGGGATTGATTGCATTTTTCATTTTTGCGGTTGCGATGGTCGCCGAGACGAACCGCGCGCCGTTCGATCTGGCCGAAGCGGAATCCGAATTGACTGCGGGTTTTCACACTGAATACAGCGGCTTCCGATGGTCATTGTTTTTTCTGGCTGAATATTCCGCCATGATTGCGGTGTCGTCGATCGCGGTGACGCTCTGGCTGGGAGGGTGGCTGCGGCCATTTCCGAATTTCTTGAATGGCGCCACCTGGGATAAGGCTTTCTCTATGTTTCCGGGAATTACGTTCCTCCTGTTCGCGGCCATGTGTTTCTACAATGCGGTGCGCATGCCGAAGCATCCACTGTTTCGCATTCAAACCATCGGGCTCGCGGGATTTGGAGTTATCCTGGGATTGATTGGTCTTGTTCTATTTATTCCTGCCGTAAGCCTGCGGGTTCAGGATATCTTCTGGTTCTCGGCGAAAGTTGCCGGCTTCATGTATCTCTATATCTGGTATCGTGGCACGTTCCCGCGATATCGCTTTGATCAGTTGATGCAGATGGGATGGAAAGTTCTGCTGCCGATGGGCTTGGGAGTTTTGATCCTAACGGCCAGCGTGGCATTGATTCAACAGAGAATATGGCACCCGTAGCAACACCATTTTTCTTTTACCTGTTTGCCGCGATCATGCTGATCGGAGGCATTCTGGTGATCACGCGCAAGAATCCGGTGCACTCAGCGCTGGCGCTGATTGTGGCGCTGCTGGCGCAGGCGTCGATTTATTTGATGCTGTACGCGCCATTCGTCGCCGGCGTGCAGATCATTCTTTACGCCGGCGGAATTATGGTGCTGTTCCTGTTTGTGATCATGCTGGTGAGCATTGATCGGTCCATCAAAGAGCGGCAGTTCAACAGCCAGTGGGCCGTTGGATTGATCGCGGCAACCGCGCTCGGCGGTTTATTTATCGCCGTCTATACGAAGGGGGCGAATATTTTTCCGGAGCACGCGCTGGCGGTGGTGGAAAACGACAACACGCAGCGAGTGGCCACGATGTTGTATGGACAGTATATGTTCGCTTTCGAGATTGCTTCGCTGCTGCTGCTGGTGGCGATTATCGGGGCGGTGGTGATGGCTAAGAAGAGGATTTGAAGAGAGCAGTTGGAAGTAGCAATTGGCCATTTAGGGGATGTTGTCCAGGTAGCGGCGATTCTATCGAATCGCTAATTGCCAACTGCTAATGGCTAAGATCTGACATGGAAGCGATGTTGCACATCACGACGCTGCACTATCTAGTTCTCGGCGCGGCACTGTTTCTGCTGGGCGTGATCGGCGTGTTGACGCGACGCAACGTGGTAATCGTCCTGATGTCCATTGAGTTGATCTTAAATGCCGTGAACCTGAATTTGGTGGCCTTCTCCCGCATGTTGGGAGGGCTGCACGGCCAGATCTTCGCCATATTCGTTATCACCGATGCCGCCGCTGAAGCCGCGGTGGGCCTCGGAATTCTGATCGCCTTCTTCCGCAATAAGGAGACGGTGAATATCGACGAAGTGAATTTGTTGAAGTGGTAGAAAGGCAGCAGTTAGCAATTAGCATTCAGCCAGGAGTGGCTTTGCCGCCGCGACTGGCAAAACGCCTGATGGCCAATTGCTAATTGCCGATTTCCAATTGCGATTGCCAACTGCTAACTGCTCGGTGTGACTGGCTGAGTGCTGAATGCTGAGTGCTGAATGCTATTTCTAAAATACATCTGGCTGAGTCCGCTGCTGCCGGCATTCGGTGCGACGATTATTTTCTTTTTTGGGCGCAGGCTGCAGAAGGCCACGGTCAGCGCCGTTTGCGTTGGGAGCATCGTGCTGGCTTTCTTCATGGCGTGCGGCGCGGTCTGGCAGTACTCGGCGTGGTCGTCGAGGGCGGAAACCTTCCATCAGCCATACCAAACCATTCTCTACACCTGGCTCGGCACCGATAGCGGCCAGATGAACTACTCGACCCATGGCGGGACACAAGCGGCGTTTCAGGCCGACGCCGGTTTCCTGCTCGATCCGCTCTCCAGTATCTGGCTGTTGTTTGTCACCGGGGTGGGGATGCTGATCCATATTTATTCGATCGGCTACATGGCGCATGAAGGTGGGTACTACCGCTTCTTTGGATATTTAAATCTCTTCATGTTTTCCATGTTGACACTGATTCTGGCCAACAATTATGTGCTGCTGTTTGTGGGTTGGGAGGGAGTGGGGCTGTGTTCGTATCTGCTGATCGGTTTCTATTTCCATCGCAAATCGGCCAGCGACGCGGCGGCCAAGGCATTCATCGTCAACCGCATCGGTGACGCCGGATTCCTGTTGGGAATGTTTTTCATCGCGTGGTATTTCGGTTCGCTACGCTTCACGGAAGTTACGCATCTTGCGCACAGTGGACGGTTCGCGATTGGCGATCCGATTATCACCGCGGCGACTCTGCTTCTGTTCGTTGGGGCATGCGGAAAGTCGGCGCAGCTTCCGCTCTATATTTGGCTGCCTGATGCGATGGAAGGGCCGACTCCGGTGTCCGCGCTTATTCATGCCGCGACCATGGTTACGGCGGGCGTCTACATGGTCGCGCGGTCGAATGCGCTATTTGTGCTCGCACCCACATCGATGAAGACGGTCGCCATCGTTGGCGCCCTGACTGCGATCTTCGCGGCTTCGATTGGTCTGGTGCAAAACGACATCAAGCGTGTCTTGGCATATTCCACCGTTTCGCAGCTTGGTTATATGTTCCTTGCGCTCGGTGTCGGAGCATTCGCAGCCGGAGTCTTTCATGTTTTTACGCATGCTTTTTTTAAAGCGCTGCTCTTCCTCGGGGCGGGCTCGGTGATTCATTCCATGAGTGGCGAGCAGGACATGCGCAATATGGGAGACCTTGGCCATCGCATTCCCATCACTCACCGGACGATGTTCATTGCGACTTTGGCGATCGCGGGCA
>JAUTWY010000141.1 GCA_030838305.1 Acidobacteriaceae bacterium | reverse complement strand
GATCGCACCGTAAGGGGCCGCGGCGAAGACGAGGAGCGGCTTAACGGCATTGTTGAACTGGATTAGCAGCGCGAGATAGATGCCGACGAGCGAAATCAAAAGTACGACGGCCAAATTGAGGAAGCCGTCGATCTGCTTCGCGAGTTCGCCCCCGATTTCGAGTTGATATCCGGGAGGCAGGTTCTTTTTTAGAGCGTCCACTTTTGATTGCACCGGTCCGAGGACCTCGGATGCCAGTACGCCGGGGGCTGGGAAACACAGAACTGAGATGGTGCGGAAATGTTCGCGGCGGCGAATTCTTCCGGTCTCAAGAATATTTCGTACCGTGGCTACGGAAAGTAGCGGAACTCGGGTGGTTTGCTGCGAAGAGTACACGTAGAGATTTTCAATTTGCCCTAGCTGCGCACGTTCCTGTCCGCGGAGACGAGCCACAATGGGGATGCTCTTATTGCCCTCCCTTAGCAAGCCGACGGGAGCGCCAGTGATCGCTGCCGCGGTGGAGTTCGCAACATCGGCGTTGGTTATGCCGACGACGTTCGCGCGGTCGGGATCAATTTGAATCCTTACCTGCGGACTATCGGGCGACCAATCGTCGCGCAGCACGGCGATGCCTGGAGCCTGACTTAAAATGTCCATCGTCTGCGATGCAATTCCTCGCAGCGTTTGGATGTCCGCCGGTTCATCCTTAACATCGGTGTCGGCCTGACCGGACATAAGAATTTCTACCGGCGTTTCGACCGGGTTCGTTTGGAGTTGCCGTACGGTGATCCATGCGCCCGGCACCTCTCGGCTGAGTGCGGACTGCAATGGACCAATGATCTGCGGGGTGAGTTCCTTGTCGCCGAGCTGCACAATGACCTGTGCGTAGTTTGTTTGCGGGGCTTCGGGAGAAATGGAGAACCAGAAGCGGGGACCGCCACCTCCGATGAAGCTGGTGATGGAGGTCAGGTCGTGCTCATTCTTGTTTTCTTTCGAATGCGCTTCTCTGTCCGATAGGACCTGCCGGACGACCGATTCAGCTTTCGCAGCCGTGTCATTGGTGGCCGTCAGCGGCACATCGTTCGGCAGCCAGATGTCGAGATAGAACCAATATTGAACATCTTCCGGGAAGAATTGCTGCTTAAGATGTGAAGCGAAAAAACCACCAATCACGAGGAATACCAACGAGCCGAGCAGAACGATCCAGCGGTGTGCGATCGCGCGCCCGACAAGTCGGTTGTAAAAGCCGTAGAAACCCCGTTCGCGCTTTTCTTCAATAGTGAGTTCTTTCTTTTTAGGAGGTCTCTGGATGTAGTAGCCCAGAAATGGAATGAAGGTCATGGAAACAACCAGCGCGCACAGCAGCGAAGCGGTCATCACGATCGGAAGGCTTTTGAGAAACTGACCAGTATTGCCTGTCAGCATCAGGAACGGAAGATAGGCGATGACGTTGGTGATGGTGGCAAAGAAAATTGCCGTCGAGAGTTTTGTGGGACCGAACCACGCGGCGACACTTCGCGGCAACCCATCCGCAAGACCTCGCTTGATCCCATCTCCGGAGACCACCGGCACGTCGACCAGGAGTCCTAACGCGATAATCAGCGTCGCCACGGAAACCTGCTGAAGATCAATGCCCAGCATGTAGACCACACCGAAAGTCATCGCGAGAGTGATGGGTATCGCCAGGGCCATGATGAGCGCCAGTCTCCACTCCCAGAAACCCAGGAGCGAGACGATAACGACGAGGACAATCGCTTCTTCCAGCGCGCGAAGAAAAAGATGGATGTTTTCTTTTACCTGCAGGGGCTGGTCGGAGGTGTGAACAGTGATCAGGTCAGCGGGAAGGATGTGATGGAGTTGTGCGAGTTTCGCGTCGATGGACTCGCCGAACTTGGCGATCTGCTTTTGATCGCGCATATAGATGGCGATGGTGACGGCTCGACTGCGGCGCCAGCGTCCGTCGGCGTCCCGCCAGGTGTAATAGTTCAGGTAATTCGACGGACTCTGGTATCCACGGCTTATATCGACGAGGTCACGCAGATATACGGGAGCGCCGGCGGCCGTGGTGGTTACCACGCTGTCGCCGATGGCCTTGGGGTTTTCGAATTGCCCCGAAGGAGTGAGGGTGATTTCGCGTTGACCGGTCTCGAACACTCCGCCCGGCGCGATGATGTTGTGGGCTTGAATCAGTTTGCTTAGGTCGGCGGGCTGGAGTCCGTAGGCGGCGAGCCGGTCCTGGGAGAATTCCAGATAAATTGTCTGTTGCTGCACGCCCCGACGCTCAACCTTTGACGTTTCAGGAGCGCCTTGAACGGTTCGAGCGATTAGATCAGAGAAGTCATCAAGCTCTGCGTAACTATATTTGTCGCCCGCGATCTCCGACAACTTCTCACGCGTCTCGGCCGGATCATGAACGATGATGGGACTCCAGGCATCGGGATGTAGCTCTGATCGCTGCAATTCGCTCGAGAAGAATTGCTGGATAAACGCCTGGATTGAACCGTCGCCGCGCCTGCTCGTACCGTCAAAACCAATGAAGCCGGTTCCCTGAATCGGAGTGGTGTTGCTTAAGACGCCGGCCTGAATCGCTTGCCTTTCGAAAAGCGCTGCCGCACTCGCGATGGCTCTTGGCGAAATCGACTCTGGAAACGGATAAATGATGGTGACTGGTTTCTCTGGTTGCACCGTTTTTTTATTGGCGCGAGCCGAGCGCACCGCGGCCTGAATGGATTGCGCGCGAAGATCGATCTCTACCGAATCCGCCTTCGGACTTGCCACCGTCAACATCAAAGCCGACGTATCTCCGAAGTCGCTCTGGAAAGTAATCGGCCCTGCCCCTTGCGGCAGCTGGCCGTTCAAGGCGTTAAGCTTCAGGTTGATGTCGCTAAACTGGCGCTTGAGGTCATCCACGTCGTCGATTAGCTGTATATAGACGTAGGAATACCCTGGAAGGGAAATCGATCTGACACCGTAGTCCGCGGGCGTACCTGCATGGATGGTCTTGTTTTGCGCGACGGTGTCTTCAATCGGCCGCGTGATCAGTTGCTCGACCTGCTGAGATGTCGCGCCCGGCCACGAACAACTGGCAACACCAACTCTCACCGGGATGTTCGGGTCTTTGCGCTGCGGCATGGAGTTGTAGCCGAACCAACCCCAAATCAGAACGCTGGCCAGCAGCACCCAGGAAACCTGTGGGTGTTCCACGAAGAATCGCGGAACGTTCTTCGTTTGCTCGATTCTTTCCTGATCGCTCTTATGTGCCATGGTCTGGTGTTCCGCCTACGGAATAACTGAAAGGGAATCGCCCTCCTTCAAGAGCTGTGCGCCGATCGCGGCGACTTTTTCTCCGGCGTGGACCCCTGTCGCTGAGACCGAGCTGCCGTGAGTCTCGCCAACCGTGACTCGCCGAACGTGTGCCTTCCACTGGCCGGACTGCTGCTCGGCAATGACGACTGCAAACTGCCCTGATTCACCGGGATACGGAACAATGGCGCTCAATGGGACCGACGGTTGTGGGGCTTCGCGTTTCCGGCCAAGTTCGACTGACGCAATCATCCCGGGCTTTAGTGTGTTCTGGCGATTCGACAGCGTGACTTCGACAGCGAACACGCGGTTCCGCGCATCGGCGCTGGGAGAAATACTTGTCACGCGTCCGGAATACTGCGCAGCGCCATTCTGGAGCTGCAGCGTAAGCTGTTGCCCCTGATGAACAAGATTCAGAGCATCCTCTGGAACGCCGAACGTCGCCTTCACCCTGCTGGTATCGGCAATTGTAAAAGCCGTGGAACTCGGTGATGCCAGCGTGCCGACGTCGATATTTCTGGCGATGATGTATCCGGAAAGAGGAGCCTCCAGTTGTGAATCGCTCAAGGTAAGCTGCGCCTGGCGCTGCGCGGCTTGCGCTTGGTTCACCGCTGCGAGAGTCGAATCAAAACGCGCTTGTGCTTGATCGTAGTCAGGCTTGGTCAAACTTTGCGTGGCGTAAAGCGCTTTAGCGCGGTTGAAGTCTTGTTCAGCCTGCGCGTGTTGCGCGACTGCTGCATCAACCTGCGCACCGGATTCGTCCGCCTGATTCTTCAAGTCCTGGCGGCGTATCTGCGCCAGCACAGTTCCTCCTGTGACGTAATCTCCAGTTCCAATATTCCGAGTGCGGCCATCGGCTGACTTGATTTGCTTTACGTTAGTAACGTAGCCGGTGGTGCGGAAAGCGACATCGACCTGCGCATACGGAATCAGAGAGGCGGAATATCGCAGACCCTCGCTAGATTGGTATGGAGTGACGTCCGCCAAACGGACAGCGACAGCGGGCTTCGCCGGCAAAGTCGGTTCGTGCTGACAGCCGCCACAGATGGTTATCGCTACCACAACTATCATGGAAAGTGTCGTCTGCGCGCGGCCAAATCTTATCGGTGTGTTTGAAGGTGTCAAAGTGCTACTCCTCGCCCAGCGCTCGTTCGAAGTCTGCTCGCGCTTTCCAGAACGCCAGCAAAGCTTGTCGATACTGATCTTCCGCATTTGCAACTGAGGATTGCTGCTGCAAGAGATCGCTCAACAAAATCGACTGGTTCGAATAGGCATCCATCTGGTTGCGAAGTTTTTCGGCTTCCGCGTCTCGTGCGGCCTGTGCTGCGAGGAGCAACTCGCGTGCTTCGCGGAGCCGCCGATATGTTGAGTCCACTTCCTGTACGACTTGATCGCGCACGCTGTCGATGGAAAGCTGCGCCTGTTTTTCAGCATCCAGCTTCTGCGCAATGTTGTGCCGCTTCTGTCCCCAATCCCAGGGTTGCCAGGTCAAGAGCACGCCGACGGCACCGAGGTTTTGCGGAAGGAACAAGATATTTGGAGCGGTAAGGTAGTTCGCTTGAACAGAAATATCTGGAATGTACCGCGTCTTTTCAATTCTGGTATCCAGGGCGGCTTTTTCCTTCTTGATCGTCTCGGCCTTGAGCTCAGCGCGTTTCTCGATCGCGAATGCTCTTGCTTGTTGCAAGCTAGATTCCTCTGCGAGCGAAGAGGGAAGCGTCTCTACTGCAAACTCAGTCTGGAGGTCGCGGCCGAGCAGGCGGTTCAGAGCCTCCTTCTGGTCCGCCAGTGCGTCTTGGATGACGGTGAGTTGATAAGAAGCCTTGCTGCGTTGAGCAGCAATGTGCAAGCTGTCAGCTTTCAGCACCGCCTGCTGTTGCAAGCGTCGACCGGTGAGCTGCTGCAATTCTTCAAGGTAAGCAAGAAGAGCGCGCTGCGATTCGATCTCGCTTTGTGACTGCAAAATCGCGTAGTACCCACGTCGAACCTCGTTCACAAGATCTTGCTCACGTATAAAAAACGATTGCTGGCTGAGCTCCACGCCCAATTTCTGCTGCTTGATGGAAAGCTCGATTCGAAGCAACTGCGTAAGAGGCTGCGTGGCCGTTACCGAAGCAATTGCGACGGGACGCGCGGGAGTGTGAATCTGCGAATCTTTCGCAGGAATCGGGCCTGTGGCTGGAAAGCTCCCGAATGTTCCAGATTTAATTGTGAAGTCCAGCGGCGTGAGAAGTTCCGAAGCGAGGAAGTAGGTATCAAAACGTGGGTACAGTTGCGTTTTCGCTTCGCTAAAGGCTTCTTGCTGTTTGTGGATCTCCAGTCCCGCCTGTTTCAATTCGCGGTTGTGGGATCGCGCAAGCGAAAGTGCTTCCTCCAGAGTTAGGGGTTTTGCTGACTGCTCTTGTCCCCGCATAACACCTGCGGACATCATCATCATCAGAAGAGCCGTTGAAAGAATGCTCGCAATCTTCATAGTGCCGTTCTTCGCTAAATCCCTTCATGAATGATTCGCGGGCTGCTGAGTGCGAACCGTGCAATTTCGTCTTTTCGCATGAAAACAACTCCGGGATTGCTTTGGGCATAAACGATAAATTCTTCAAGGACTTTTGCTCGCGATGGGCGGCCGGCGATGCGATCATGAGCACTCACCGACATCATGCGACGCCGCTTTGATGATTCGGCGTAAAGCATGTCGAACTCTGCTTTCAGATCGCCGGCATATTCCTGCGAACTGA
>JAUTWY010000130.1 GCA_030838305.1 Acidobacteriaceae bacterium | reverse complement strand
TTCATCACCTCCTGAAACTTCTTTGCAATCGTACCCAGCAACTCGTCCATCTCCAGCGTCGAGTTGAAGACCTTCTCCAGGTCATACATCTGGGTCACACGGCTGATTGAATGGAGGCTGGCATTGCGTTCGCTCTCATAGGATTGGGCGGCGGCGATGGCTGGAGAAGCGAGTTCGGCGATCTCTTGCACCGCTTCCAACATTGTCTCCGGCAACGGCTGATCGTAGCCGATCAGCTCGATGACGCCGAAAAAAACCACATCCACTTGGGAGAGGAACATACGCGAGAGAAGTTACCGTACGCCGGATATCAAGGTGGGCATAGTCTTCTCGCTGCAGATCTGCCCGCTCGAATATGACAAGAGCTTTCTTTTCTGCCACCGTGCCCAGCGTACCGGCAATAAACTCAATCGTCTGGGCGACCGTGACGTCGCCCGCAACGGCCTTGCGGGTCCAGGCGGGATTGTCCAGATCTTCGATGATGTACACCACGACCGCCGTGCCGGGCAGCAGTTGCGCGATCTGCTGAGCCGTCACTTGGGCGCGCGGGCTCACCTCCGGTCGCGCCAGCAAAGCTGCGGCAAATTCCGCTATGGGAACCACAAACGCGGGTCTTCGAGTCGCCATGAACGGCGCTCCTGATTGTGTTCGTCGCGACGTAGATCGGCAGAGTTGGGGGGCAGACTGCCCGATGATCGGGGCGCTCAGGCATCTTAAGCCGCTCGCCTGAACACGTCAACTTCTCATTTGAGTGGTGTCGTTTGAGTGGGGAACAAGTAGATAATGACCCCAGCCATGCCCATTCTGGAACGGGATAATCGGCATGCACCCAGATGAGGAAATCAGGTCGTACCGCTTAAGACAATGACGATCGCGCAATCTCTATTGCTAGGGGTTGCAATTATCTTCATCCCAATCCGCAGTATCCGACTTAAAATGTCCGCCCAATGACGACCTCTTACCCGGCGGCGCGATGTAGGTTCTCCTCAACCATTAAGGGTTAACGGGGGGGACTGACGAACAAGCGTTGCGTGGTGGTTTGTGTGGTTCACGGGGGCGGCAGGGACCGTAAAACCGAAGGTAAAAGGTAAATAGAGATAGCGTCAAAACCCCAAGGTATTGTATACTGCCCTAACCGTGCGGCAGGTTCCACCAGTTCTCCCTAGTTAAGCTCAACAAAACTGGCGTGCTTTCTGCCGACGTCCCCCGTTTATTTTTTGGAGACAGAGCGATGGAAGGACGCTACCTGCACCGTCCTGATGACCGGCCTCCAACCAGGACGGACGGTACCGCTGCGCTGAAATTTCCTTCGGACTCCGGTTCGCCTCCTCCTGTTGTTGCAGACACTTTCTCTTCGGGATCGTTGCCGACTCTTGTAGACCTCGGTTCGGATGCCCCTACCGTGGTGGAAGGAACCGCCGCGGCCGGGCTGCGAATTATTCACCCCGCCGATTTGAATAACCAGACTTTCTTGCGGACCGGCGCCATCCTCGGACGCCGATACGAAATCCTGCAACTCCTGGGCGAGGGCGGCATGGGTTCGGTTTATCGTGCGCGGGACCGCGAAGTGAACCGGGTGGTAGCACTTAAAGTGATTCGCCCGGAATTGTCCGGGAATCCCGCCATTCTCGATCGCTTCAAGCAGGAGCTTGTGCTCTCCCACCAGGTGACGCACAAAAATGTCATCCGCATCTACGACTTTGGCGATGCCGACGGTGTGAAGTTCATCACCATGGAGTTCGTCGAAGGCCAGGATTTGCGCACTCTCATCCACAAAAAGAAGAAATTCTCTCCGGAAGAGGCGGTCGAGATCTCGCAGCAGATCTGCCGCGCCCTGGAAGCCACTCACAGCGTAGGAGTGATTCACCGCGACTTGAAGCCGCAGAACATCATGCGGGATAAGAGCGGCCGGATTCTGCTGATGGATTTTGGCCTGGCCCGCACGATCGAAGGCGACGGCATGACCCAAACCGGGGCTCTGGTTGGGACCATGGAATATATGTCGCCAGAGCAAGCGCTGGGAAAAGCCCTAGACGAACGCTCTGATCTTTTCACGGTGGGTTTAATTGTTTATGAGCTGCTCACCGGCAAAATGCCGTTTCAGGCAGAGAGCGCTCTCGCGAGCCTGATCAAGCGCACCCAGCAACGAGCCGTTCCCATCTCCGATCATGACGGATCGATTCCGCGACCGCTCACCAACATCGTGAATAGATGTCTGGAGCGCGATCCCGCCCTCCGCTACGCGAGTGTTACGGAGATGCTCCGGGATCTTGACGCCTGGAAGGACAAAGGAACCGCCGCCAGCCTGAGTTCGTCCCCCTCCCGGCCCCGGCGGCCGTCATTTCCATCGCTTTCATGGCCGGTGATTACTGGCGTTGCTTCCGTTCTTGCTCTCGCGGCCCTCGGCTATGTGTTTCGCGGACCGCTGTTATCGCCGCTGGATAAGAAGGTCGCGGCGGGCCCGGTTCTTTCGCTGGCGATTGTTCCCTTTCAAAATAAGTCTGGCGACCAGTCCTGGGACTGGCTTGGGCCGAGTCTCGCTGACATGCTTAGCACCGATGTTGGGCAATCCGCCCATCTGCGTGCCGTCTCGTCCGACCGCGTGCAACAGGTCTTTCACGACCTGCGAATTGCTCCCAACGCCATCATCGATTCGGCCACCCTTGGTCGTGTCGCCGAATTCACGAACAGCGACACGCTGGTTTGGGGGCAATACACCAAGCTCGGAGACCAAATTCGCATTGACGCTACGCTCCAGGACCGGAAACACAATCGCACCGTGCAGGTGAAGTCGGAGGCAGCCAACCAAAAGGATTTATCCGCGGCAGTGGACCGGTTGGCGGAAATGATCCGTCAAAATCTGGCCCTGCCTTCTGATGTGGTGAAAGAACTTCAAGCCCAATCCTTTAAGCCTACCTCGACTTCAGTCGAAGCCCTCCGAGGCTACAACGAGGGGTTGCAGTTCTTGCGACAGGGAAACAATCTTGAGGCCCAAAAGCGGCTCGAGGCAGCCACCAAAGCGGATCCGCAATTCGCCGTCGCCTATTCGCGTCTGGGGGAAGCCTATTCCCTCTTGGGATACGACGCGGAAGCAGAGCGTTCTTCGCGCCGTGCGGTGGAACTGAGCCAGAGTCTTCCGTTGGCGCAGAAGTACTTCATAGAAGCCAGCCGGGCACGCGTCACCAAGGATAACCAGAAGGCGGCAGCTGCATACGAAAACCTAGCCAAAAGTTTCCCAGATAACCTGGATGTGCAGTTCGCGCTCGGCCGTATTTATGAAGATACCGGCTCCCTGGACAGGGCACGCTCGGCCTACGAGAAATTGCTGGTTCGCGATCCCAAGAATGTCGATGCCCTCTTGCACATGGGGTGGGTAGAAATCAGGAGCAACAATTCTCAGGGCAGCCTTGATTATTTGAACCGCGCCCTCACGCTTGCCGTGCAGCTAGGGAATGACGGAGAAAAGGCTCTGATTCTGGACGCCGTCGGAACTGCCTATCAATACATGAACAAGCGTGACGAGGCGCTCAACAATTTGCAGCAAGCGCTGCTGATCAAGCGCAAGCTTGGAGACAAGGGCGGCATCGCCGAAACTCTCAATTCGATGGCGGGTGTTCAACAGGACAGCGGCAAGGCGGACCAGGCACGAAAAAGCTACGAAGAGGCGGTCAGCCTGCGCCGCCGAATTGGCGACAAGAAGGGTCTCGGCCACAGCCTGATTGATCTTGGGCTGTTTAATGAAAGCATTGGCCACTACGACGACGCCTTGGCACTGAGCAAAGAAGCATTGGCGCCGCTGCGCGAGGTAGGCGATCGACAGAACGAGTCCAACTGCCTGAACAACATCGGTTGGATTTACCTTGACAAAGCGGATTACGAGAACGCCATGACGTATTTTCAGCAGGCGCTCGACATCCGTCAGAAAATTGGGGCGCCTGCGTTTATCGCCGACAGTCTCTACAACATCGGCGACACCTACACCCGGATGGGCCAATACAACCAGGCAACGGATGATTTCTTGAAAGCTCTCGATCTTTGGCGCAAAGCTGGCGATAATCGTGGTGTAGCTTTTGCTTCTTATGGTTTGGGAAAGATCTTCCAGTACCAGGGCCGCTACGGTGCGGCACTGAACTCCCAGCAGGATGCGTTGAAGAGCTGGCACGAAGTCAACGAAAGCGGACTGTGGCTGCCCCAAATTCAAGCCAGCTACGGAAACACGCTTTCTCTCGTTGGCCTCGGAGCCGAGGCACAGAAGAACCTGGATGAAGCGTTGCGCACCGCGCGCGAAATCAAAAACCAGCCCCTGGTCGCGCAGATCTTGAACTTCGAAGGTGACCGGCTGTTCTATAGCGGCGATTTTAATGCGGCCCGACTCTTGTTCGAACAGGCTTTGAAGGTCGTCTCACAAACCACCGATCGCGAGCAGACCCTGGTGACGAAATTCAACCTCGCGAAGGTGGCGGTGATGCAAGGACGCTCCCGCGAAGAGTTCCCGACGTTGCAGTCTCTGGCCGAGGAAGCTGATCGTTCCGGATTTAAGCATCTCGCCGTAGAGTGCACTCTTTATCTGGGCCAAGCGATGATCGCAGGCAAGGAATATTCGCGTGCGCAGGAAGTGTTACAGCGCACTCTGGCCAATGCCGAAAAAGTGGGGCTGCAAGTCTCGCTTGCCAAAGGTCATTACCTATTGGCAGAGGCGCTCCGTCTTGGCGGGACTCAGAGCGAAGCACCCCGCCAGTATGCGGAAGCGTGCCGCATTCTCGATGAGGTCGGCAAAGAGGCGCACAGCGAAAACCTCCTGAAGCGCAGCGACCTTGCCAGGATGTATCAGGAATCAGTGAACCGGCAAAGTCCGACAACTTAAAACGGATGTTAATCGCAGGAACTGAAGCGAGCTAAACCGACTTCACCACGTGACAGCATGAAAAAGCCAGGCCCCTTGCGGCCTGGCTTTCTTGCGTTCCGACCCTTACTTCTATTTCAGAGAAAACGTCACTGTGAAGCTCTGTACGCCCGTTGTATCGAAGGTGGTGCCCTCGTAGGTCCCGGCAGTTGCTCCGTTGAGATTCCACTGGAAAGTCCAGATATTCCCTGAGGAGTCGAAACGGTACGGTCCTTTGCCGTTCGTGCCCGAGAGCGGAATGAACTTCGGCGATTGAGGTGGATTCTTTTTCACCAGTGAAAGAGTCGGGTGCATGTTTCTCAATTGTGTTGGCGTAAGCCCCGGGCACGTGAATATGAAGTTCAAGGTCCCACGGTTGGTCTTGTAGGTTCCGTTTTGCAAGGGGCTCGAGTACGTGCACTGGGCCGTCCCCTGAGAAACCGTAACAGGAACTTCATGGAGCGCGTGCACGCTGATCGAACGCGTTCCGGGATCGGTGCCAACGAAAGTCGTGTCATCAAATTGCTCGTCCACGAACACGTCTGTGCTGTTATCAACTCCGAAGACGCCCGGGGGGCCGAAGCTCGAGTTCAGGGTCTGGGTCAGCGGTAAGCCAGCCGTGCCATTCAGTGGAACGTCAAGCTTCCAGACGAGCGCTTTGGTCGTATCAGCTGCAACCGTACCCCGGCAGGACAAATTTCCTGCTAAAGGATCGTTGAAGCAACTGGTTTTGTCGACGAGCGAGGCGTACAGCGAGATGGGGGTCGGGGGCGGAGATCCGCTGCCGTTGTTGGACAAGGTTGAGGTTATGGAATTCTGCAGGAATTGGGCACTGGCGGTGAACAAGTTCCCTGCGTTGAGAGTGCTCGCTGACACCAGGCTGGCGAGGCCCGGCTGATTCGCGCCTTCCCCACCGTACACCACAAGGCTTTGGATACCGCAGCCCGATGGGCAGCCACCAGTAAACGTAATCGGCGTGCCGGTTGCAAAATCCAGCTTATAGAAGGAACCACTCCCGGAATCGCCAATCCAGAAGTTTCCTGTTTTTCGAGTAGGCAACGGAAGACCAGTACAAGTATTGCCTGTGCAGTTGGCCACGAGCGGATCGAGAGCCAGAGATTGCAACGTACTCACACCTGTGACCGGATAGCGGGCTGCTACCGAGGTAGCGGGCGTGGTTTGATTTGACCATTGCAAACCGTCAATTGTCTGCCCGCTCAAGGGTTGGTTCGAGGTGAATGGCGGAATGGTTGGGCCCGAAATTCCAGACGTGCTGACGAGTTGCACGTGGCTTTGAATATCGAGGATCAGGGTACCCGGGTTGCCGGTCACGTACGAGTGATTCAGGATCCACGAGGGATGGCTCTCCGTCCATATCACGGCATTATCGATGGTCGTGCCTCCACCATGATTAAATGTGGGCGTACTAGCCCCCGAAGTACCTGCCTCGGACACCTCTTGCGCATGCGTCGCTGCATCTGAGATCAGCTTGCCCAAGGTAAAAGGCAGACCTGCCTGCCAAACTAAGTGGCCTTGAT
>JAUTWY010000123.1 GCA_030838305.1 Acidobacteriaceae bacterium | reverse complement strand
GAATATGTGCTGCAACTCGGCCCATTTTCAAGCCCGGAGGTCTGCCACAATCAAGCTGACCGACCAGCGCGTCTTGGGGGCTGCCGCTGCAGATGCTGCTTTTGGCCGAGGTCACGCTTGCCGGATTAGTCTCTCTTTCTCGATCTGAAGCCTCAGCTCAAATGCTCTTGTCTGTGCGCGGAGATTCATCTCGTCCAAGTTCGCACGCCTCGGGGTTAGTCCTTCGAGCGAAAGGCATGTCAGCGGTACTGGCCCCACACGCGTCCAATTCTCGATCCGCAGAAGCGCCTCAAGCGGTGCTCAGCCTGGTCGTCACCCAACCCAGCGGGGCGGCAATGACAACCAGGATTTCTTGCGCGACTAAACTTGGACCACGCATCGATCTGGCGATTTCGATTGATGACATTTCTATGAATGTGCGCACCAACGCTCGGCCATGTCGATCTGAATTTCTTAATTCCGGAACTGATAAGTTCGGTCCGCATCCAAAAGGGGTACGTCCCAATCGGTGGAACCTATTCGCTTTGAACATTCGGCGATCCCGTTGAAACTAATTGCAGCCCCGGCCGGGAGCTATTCGGCGAGAACGATATCTCATTTGCATCGAGATTATCATCGCCGGGTCATGATCAACTATCTGAGTTGCTAATGCTCTATGTCTGCGCCGACATTCGACGTTTGGATGGCATGGCTTGTTCAAACTCCAGCGAGATGCGGCGCCTGCTTATTTCCCTAAGTAACTGGATGCGACGGGTTTGAGCGGACTGCATCAGACTATCAAACATGATGAACAACTCACGCGATTGGATCAACGCCTCTGCATTGACCGATCCCTCATTTATGCCTTGGGTGGCCAGTCTCTTTTCAATCTCTGCTTTCGCTACTGGATCTGTCCGCCATCGCGCCGCGTTCAGCCTCGTCTGGTCTTGCGCTGATTCTCTAAAGGGGAAGGGGATACCGGGCAGATCAAGGCGTTGCAGCATAGCGTCGATAGCGTCCTGACGGCGAATCTCTAGCATCCTCTGCCGCAGCGCCCGGTAACGGACGATATCCCAAGAAAGCTCAATCAGGTCCGCGGCCCAAAGCCATTCGATGCCGGCTTGTGGCGCAATCTCTTCGATGATCATATCGCGAATAGCCTCATAATCGCTTAAGCTTTCGCCCGGCATTAAAAATGCTGGCTGGACCACTCGATCGAATATAGCAGGTACCGCAATGTCGAGGGCGCGGCAGTTCGGTGTTTGATCGTCGCAAACAGTCATGATTGCACCGCCCGATTTTCTCCGACACCTCCGGCTTCATCTCGGCTCGAAGAGACATGAATCGGGCTTGCTAGCCAAAACTCCTTGGCTAGCTCGAGCGGTGAAATGCTGAGATTAATCCACCAAGCCATTTCGTTGCCATAGCGGTGCAGTTCGTCGTGGTGATGGCGACAAATCGGAACCGTAAATTCGTCGCTGACCTTGCGGCCCATCGCTCTGGCCTCGGCAAATTTGATATGGTGTGCATCACATGGCTGGCGCTGACAAACCACGCATGCTTGTGCCCGAATATATGCTAGGTGGGCCTTGCTCCGTCTGCGGACCGGCTTATTCAAAAGCACGACAGACGATTCCGCGGTCAAGCCATTGCCGGGATCGATCACGGGTTCATTTCGGACTAGCCGCTCGATAGCGGCTATCGAACGGTCATCTGGCATCGTAAAGCCGTCCGTTCCCAAAATCGAATCCATGATGGATCGGTAAGTTGCCTCGACTATCCGTGCATCGTCAGCAACCAGAGTATTTTTCGCAGGCAGTCGCCGCTGTGCCCACAAAGTGAGTGCGTCATTGTCTTGCAGAGCCCTAAGTTCGGTCACGAGCACGTCCCGCAACTTGCAGGATGCATCAATATCCAGCAGCGGTGGCTTATGCATCGTTGGTTTCGACGGTCGCTGTAAGGACTTACCTTGCATATCTTCATGAGGTGATTGCGTCGACAGCGGTCCAAGGAGCGTATCGGGCGCATCGAGATCGTCTTCTCCTGCAATTCCAACCAGCGCAAACAGCGCGTATCGTCGTGCGTAGGTGAGCGCAGCCCCCATGCGGTGGGGCGCGGCGGTTTCGTTCGAAGAACAAACCGGCCAATCCGACGAAATCCATTCCCCCGATGAGTGGGCCAGAAGGGTGGTGAGACTAATTAGCCCGCTCGGGTCGAAGCTGGTGGTTTGGATGGTAGCGATTTCATGCTGCCCAAGGCTTTTTCGGACAAGGTCTAAGCCGCTCGCGAGCGACGCGTAGCGGAATGTCCGATCGGCCTCGCGCGGAAACGGCGACCGGATGGTGGCGATCAGAGACTTCTCGGGGTTACTGAGTAGGCTCTGGGCCTTGGCGAGCGCTGAGGCGATCGCGCTGATCGACTGACTAGAGCGGTGCATCGGCCACCTCAACATCCAGGAGGTCAAAACTGATTGCGCCGCTCTTGGAACGTTTCGCGCGAATCCCGTGTCCTAAAGCTTCCTTGGCATCTTCGGGGACGAGCTTCTTAAGACCGGCCCTTGCTTCCTCGTGCTCGTGGTAGGCGGGCCGGGTTCGGCGGAAGGCGGCAGCAAATTCGGCCCAGCTGTTGGATGTGCTCATGTCGATGACCCGGACTGCCTCCAGCCGCGGCCGGGGCGGCTCGATGTTGAATAGGCACGGCGGCTCCGCGGTCATCACGCAGCGCCAGAATTTCTTCTCCGCGACCAGAAGAAGGTGCTGGTAGAGCGGATCGGCATGGATGGTCATTTCCAGCCATTTGCCACCTCCGGTGATGATCGACAGGACGGCTGCCCTCGAGTTGGCGACCCACATGTTATGTTGCAGTTGCGCCATATGCTTTTCGGCGGCGGCCTCTTCGGAAAACGACCAGGGCAACATGAACTTGGCCTCGAATACCGCCCCCGACGGCTCGATCAGACCATCGAGGGTGGCTGCCATCCATTTGTTCGCGGGATGCTGCAGGCGCCGCTGGACGTGCATAACGAGGTGGCCGGTCTGGCGCTCATACCACCGCCGATTAAGGTCTTCAGTGATGGTGCCAAGCTGAACGATCAGATTGTCGGAGAGGTCTTCCGCTTCAATTTCGCCGCGCTTCTCCCGCCACAGCCGGACCAGCATTGCTTCGTCGGACCCCATGATGATGCGGGCATCGGAGCCGCCGACAAAGGCGCGGCGGTCTTCAAGGTCAAACCGGAGGAGATGGGGAGGGGGTAGGCTGCGCAGTTGGGGGCTGTGCTGTGGTACGTCGCTCATGGAGATCACCTTGGCTGAAAACGGCGATGTCCGCCGCAGTGCCTCGGCCCCGCCTAAACGCTTGGCCCGGCGGGGCTTAATCTCCGGGCGCTCGTGCTCCCGCTGGAAGCTACTAATAACGCTCCGATCGCAGCTCGATGCCAGTCCTTTCTGAGCAATTTTGTTGTTTTATGCAGTCAGCAAAATTGGCTTGCGAAGTCCATTTAGCGGAGCAAGAATTCGTGCCGCCAAGCCTCCAACAAGCAGGCAGACGTGACCGCAGAATTGAAAGCAAACCGCAGGCTGCAGGATGGCTACAGAACGACAGATTGCCGCCAACCGCGCCAATGCGAGGCGAAGCACGGGCCCCAAGTCGAACAGAGGGCGGTGCGTGTCCAGCCGTAATGCCCTGCAGCACGGACTATCATCCACGACACCGCCGCAGCAGTCCCTCCCTCTCGATATCGATGATCTGGCGAAAGCGCTAAGCAGGTCCGAGGCCGACGAGAGCGAGGCCGTGATGGCCACGCAGGTCGCGCGGGCCCATGTTGAGCTGTTACGCGCCCGCGCGGTGCGGGCACGGCTGCTGGCCGTATTCGATCGTCACAGGTGCACCGCCGACGACCTCCGCCAGTTGTTGGCGCTCGATCGCTACGAGCGCATTGCCCGTGGTAAGCGCCGTCGCGCTGTGAAAAGGCTCTTTACGGAGTGAGGAGTCGACCGTGCTTTCTATCAACCAGATCCTAGCGCAGAGGGCTTTAACGAGCAAAGATTGGGTTCGTTTTGTAGAATTTGTTCTGTCAGCTTGGCATCCCATTTTGACAAAACGAACCCAATTCGCAGGAGTACGATTTCTGCGACTGGCGCCAAAACGATATGACTTGATGAGGGTTTGTGTTCTGACAACCGGGAGGCCGCAGCCAACAAGGCGCGCGAGCCGTTCACGGTCCCGCGCCGTCGCCGCGATGAACCTCCTCAGGAGGCGGGACCTTGATTCTCG
>JAUTWY010000104.1 GCA_030838305.1 Acidobacteriaceae bacterium | reverse complement strand
ATGCAGTTTGAAAACGCTGCCGGAATGATGGACAAGACTTTCGAGATGGACGGACTCAAAGTGTTCGTTGATGCCACATCTGTCATGTATCTCAATGGCTGCATTGTGGATTACGTGGAGACGCTGGAAGGCGCCGGTTTCAAGTTTGAGAATCCCAACGTGAAAAGCACCTGCGGTTGTGGATCCTCATTTAGCGTCTAAGCTTTTCCGTCGCGCTATGATTGTGGCGTGAGAAATCTTAGAACGGCCCCATCTTTTGGTGGGGCCGTTTTCGTTCCTATTCCTTGCGAATTTCTATTGTTGCTGCGGTGGTGGATTGGAAGGTGGTTGCGCGGGCGCGGGCATGTTCGAGTTTGGACTATTGCCAAAGGGCGATGACGGATTTCCAAAGCCCGAGGGCTGACCGAACGGACTGCCGGCACTTCCTGGCGTACTCTGTCCCGGCTGCAGGGGCTGCCCAGCCTGGCCTGCGAATCCCTGCAGATTAGGCTGATTAGGTGTGGTGATCAGACCGCCGCGGTCCGCTGTGGGATCGTACACAAACTGCCACTCGTTGTATTTCTTCTTCTTATTAAACTCTCGGATGGTATTTTTCTTACTGACGCTGGCCACGCCGACGATCGGCCCGCCGGTGACGGGTTGGTCCGATGACGACTTATCGCTGGAGTCGCCCGCACTACTCTTCGTGGAATTCGAATCCTGGGCGTCTGAGGAGGATGGAGTTTGAGTGGAAGCGGTCGCGGTGTTCGAATTTGCTGCCGCAGAGTTTGACCCCGCTGCAGAATTGGAATTCGCCCCGAAGGCGCTGTTTGCGTTGCCGCCGAATGCAGACGGTTGCGAGAATCCGCTGGGCCCGTTCAATCCTCCCGCAGAACCGATGGGGTTCGCCCCAGGAATAGTTCCCCCGGCCACGCCACCCGCAAGCGTCACCCCCTGCTCGCCATAGTGAAGCAGCTTGAAATCCTGACCTGTGATTGGATCCTTGTAGTGCTTACGCAGGAAGCGAAGATTGTTGGTGTTGTCTAAATCTTCAAGCCGGGTTGGGTAGCGTCCAAACTTCTTGTAGTAAGCGCGGATGGCGCGTGAATATTGAACGCCGCGGTGGATCATTTCCTGCTCCCGATCCCGCCGAATCCTGAATGAAATTTCAGGAAGGGCGACGGCGGCCATTAAGGCCAGCAAAGCCACAACCAGAAGCATCGTCAGCAAGACATAGCCTTCGTCCGGCCGGCGTTTTCGACCTGAAGAGGCCCGAAGCGAACGTGAGAAGAAAGCCATACCAGAATTCAGGAATCTGCAATCGCCAGACTATCCAATTTCACAATCTCTCTTACCCCTGCGTCAGCGGTATGCTTTGCGGCGGACCGCTACCCACCATATCCTGGATTTCAACCGACGTGGGAGTTATACGCACGACCTTGTAGCGGCGATCGACGATCTCGCCCTCGCCCGCAATGAAAACATCCTCGCCCTTGGAGAGAAAAATCTTTTTAGGTTGTCCCGGCTTGCTCGCGAAGCCAAAGAACTTTAATGGAATTTGTGGAGGGGCCGTTACCGAAGGTAGCTGCCACCCAGGCGCTGTCTTAATATCCGTCGTGCCGTTGCCGTGTGCCGTGGGTATCGTCGGGTCCGCCTGGGATACGAAAATGTTTCTTCCCGAGCCCTCGTACTTGATCTGTTCGGTCGAGGCTAGTTGCTCAAGGTGCAGTGTGGGGTCGAGGCTCTGCGGAGGGCGTTCCTTTTTCGCTGAGCCTGAGCCGGAATTGCGCCGCGCCGTGGCATGCGCAGCCTTCAGGGAAATTCCTTCCGGCCCCTTCGTCACAGGCGTGGTCGAAGCAATCGTCGATGAGGAAGGCATGAACTGATAGACGACGACCAACAGCAGGAACACTCCCAGCACCGCTGCTGCGATCATCTGCTTGCGGTTTTCGATTCCCAGCTTCACTACGCTCCCGTCCTCAAATAGGTTTCAAGCTTCATTTGCAACTTGATGGGCCCTTTTTGCTCTCCGGCCAGCGCGATGTCGCTGATCAGGAAAAACATATCGTCGCGTTCCAGCGCATTAATAAACTTGGCTAACGAAACATAGTTGCCCGAGAGCTCCGCTTCCACCTCAACAGGTTCCAGACGTTCGATCTGCCCTTCCTTCGCCCTGTACTTGGCCTGGGTAATCGTAACTCCATTCGCGGCTGCGAGCTTGCCGAATTGAGTGGCAATCTGCGAATCTTGGGTGGGGAAGCGCTTGGTGTAGAAATCCCCGATCTGGCGATTCGCCGTGATCACTTTCTTGTCCAGATTCCGCAGCGGCTCAACCTGCCGCGTCTTGCTTTGCAGCTCGCTCCACAACTGATTCAATTCCTGATGCCGCGAGTCGGTCGAGCCCACTACAGGCGATAACAGAACCGCCACCGCTACGACATCCACAGCCACGAGAACCGCCAGGGCTGTCTTGATGTTTTTACGGGTTTGACGCAAATCGGGCATCAGGGTTTGCTCCGCTTGGATGTCTCTTTTTTCTTCGGTTCCACCTTTTTCACTTCCTCCTCATGGGCGGCGGCGGTGTCCGGAACGTAAACTCCATTGATGTCGAATTGAATCGTATCGCCGCTGCCTTGTGCCGAGTGTTCAGTCTCGATATAGGTTTGAGTGAAGCGGCGCGACTCTTCCATGCGTCGCGCCAGCTCCAGTGCCCGGTCGCGAGAATCGCCACCCACCACCATCTTCAGCTTCAGTTGGTTGTCTTCATCGAGTTCGGGACGAATCGAAACCAAGTGGACCCGCGTCGGCATTACCTTTTCCAGATCTTCCAGCACATGGGTCCAGGAAAGAGTTTTGCGCTCAATCAACTCGTTGAGAAATTGGGATTGATCGCGCGTGGTGCGATTTTCGGGCCGATTAAGAAAATCCTGAGCCTGCTGGCGAGTGCGATCACGCTGCGCGATTTCGGCGCGGTAGGTGGCGATCATGGCATGGTCGCGGCGGGCCGCAAACCAACCCATGACCGTGAAGGCCAACAGCGCGAGTGTAAGAACTGCCGCCGCCACCAGGGCCGTTCCCCAGCGCAACCAAAACTCCCGCGAATCCTCATAGGGCTGGCTGGCGAGATTGATGTCAAGACGCATAATTCTTAGTTGTCATCCTGAGGCGAGCGTACTTTGCTCGCCGAAGGACCTATGGAGTCACCGCGCCGCGTCTTTGCGGCGCAATAAGCGCGAGGCGACCTTCCTTATGAAATCAGTGCCCCTACCACTCCGGCCATTCTCCATCGCGGCACCGAACCTCCGCTGCTAATTCCCAACTGCGAAGATGTCACCAACTCTTGCACCTCGGCGCCAGTCTGCGCCCGCAGCGCCGGGGCCGCGCTGCCGATATCGGATATTCCCGCGACGAAGATCTTTTCGATATTCAGATGATAAGTGTCCTGAAAAAAGACTACCGAGGGGTAGACTTCCTCGGCCAACTGCTCCCCTGTAATCGTAACCCCGCGCGTATTTTCCAGCGTCCGGAAGAGCTGAAGCTGTTCGGCATTCAGGATTGCGATGCTGGTGGTGCGGGCGTCCACCTTTACCACCAGGGTAGGACCCTCTCCCGTCGCCGCGCCCAGCGCGGCCAGCATGGACGGCATCACTACTCCCGGACTGAATCCCGCTTCGCGGATCGCGGCTTCGTAATCTTCCACCACGCTGGACAATGCGACTGCGGCCACAACCCGAACCGCCCCATCCGACTTCTGCGCGTGGTAGGAAACTCTGGCCTTATCCACATCGAAGGGCAGGGACTTCTTCATGCGAAAACGCACAACACTGGCGGCTTCCTCGGCGTCCGAGGGTAGTGTGTCGAATTCCAACAGCACCACACGCACGGCCGCATCAGGAACGATAGCAATCACATCGTGGGAGCGGCCAGCTACGCTGCCCAGTGTCTCTTCGACGACCTTTCTTACGGCGCCACGCTGGCGCAAATTGCCCTCGACGAGATCGGGAACTACCGTGCCCGGCGCCAGTTCGTGTGCGGCGCAGGCCTCCAGGCTGAGGCCATCTTCGGCCAGCCTGCCCACTAGCACGCGGTCCGCCGCGATTTCACAGGCCAGTTTGGGTTTTGCCGTATTGGAGCTGGAACTCATTTCAAGGGTCAACTCTCTAATTCAAACTCGCCGCCACGCGAAATGCAATAGCGGGAAGGGCTCAGAGCATTGGTCAGTGGCTAGTGACCAGTGGCCCGTAAATTCGGAGCCCAGCGAACTGGCCACTGGCCACCGCTTTTACCGCATGGCTTCAATGAAGGTGACTTTATTGATCTCTTTCAAAGTAGTCAGGCCGAGCCGAACTTTATCCAGCGCCGATTCGCGCAGAAAACGCATTCCCTCGTCTCGCGCGGCGCGGCGAATTTCCGACGTCGGCTTCTTAGCCAAAATCATTTCCCGTACTCGATCGCTCAAATCCAGCAATTCATGAATCGCGGTTCGGCCCCGAAAGCCGGTGCCCGCGCACTCGATGCATCCCGGACCCTCATACAAAGCCACCTTCGACCATTGCGCCGGATCGAGGCCGCTAGCCTCCAGCACATCCGGCGGATAATTTACCTGCGTCCGGCAGGATTCGCAGATCAGCCTCACCAGCCGCTGCGCCAAAATGCAATTCAACGCCGAGACAAAATTATAAGGTTCAACGCCCATGTTCAGGAAACGTCCAATCACGTCGACAACGTTGTTGGCATGCACCGTGGTGAAAACCAGATGCCCGGTCAGAGCGGACTGAATGGCGATCTGCGCCGTCTCCGTGTCGCGGATTTCGCCCACCATGATTTTGTCCGGATCGTGGCGCAGGATCGAGCGCAACCCGCGGGCGAAGGTGAGTCCCTTTTTCTCATTAACCGGAATCTGCGTAATGCCGCGTAACTGATACTCAACCGGATCTTCAATCGTGATGATCTTGTCTTCATCAGTCTTGATCTCGTTCACCGCGGCATAGAGCGTTGTGGTCTTGCCGCTGCCCGTTGGCCCCGTAACCAGCACCATGCCGTATGGTTCTTTGATGTAGCGCCGGAACTTGCGCAGGTCATCTTCGTCGAACCCCACCACATCGAGCGTGAGCGTGCGGAACTTCTCGCTCATCGACTCTTTATCCAGCACGCGGAGCACCGCGTCTTCGCCGTGAATCGAGGGCATGATGGAAACGCGGAAGTCGATGGCGCGCCCGTTATACTTCACTCGGAAGCGGCCGTCCTGGGGTACCCGCCGCTCTGAAATATCAAGCTCGCTCATCACCTTGATACGCGAGATCACCGTAGAGTGGTGCTCTTTGCCAATCGGCGGCATGGCCTGTGTCAGCACGCCGTCAATGCGAAACTTGATTACTACCGAATCGTCCCGCGTCTCGATATGAATATCGGAAGCGCGCCGTTGCAGCGCGGTAAAGATCGTCGTATCCACCAGCCGGATGATGGGGCTGGTATCGCCCGCGCCCGTCAGCTTATCGATGGTCAGGGTTTCTTCGGCGCCGGTAGCTTCGTCTTCGCGAATGATTTGGAAGCCTTCGCTGGCTTCCTCCAGAACGCGCTGCGATTGTTCCGTCTTCTTGAGAATGTCGCTGATCTGTTTCAGCGTCGCGACTTTGGTGACAATCCGCTTCTGCAGCAGCAAGCTGATCTCGTCAATCATCATCAACTGGCTGGGGTCGGCGATCGCAATGGCCAGCTTGCCGTCCGCAGTCTCCTCCAGCGGCACGAAGTTGTAGCGGAACATCAGCTCCGGAGAGAACTTCTTGAACAGCTCATGGTGAAGCTGAAAATCGGTGAGATCCACGAATTCGCAGCGATAGCGCCGCGCCACGTCCTGCGCGCGCTCCAGGTCGGTGGCGGGATTTCCCGTCGTTACCACCTGCCCGCCGTTCTCCCCGTGTACGAAAAGTGATTTCTTTTCTGCCATCGCCATTCACAACCCCGCGTTCAATTCCTTGTCCTTCGTCCTTGCTTAATGAGCTCCCTGCATCCCCAAGCTGAAGATCGGCAAATACAGCGAGATCATTACGCCACCGACAAAAATGGCCATCACAATCAAAATCAGCGGCTCAATCAAGGCCATGGAAGCGGCCAATGCCGTCTGCACATCTTCTTCATAGAACTCAGCCACGGAATTCAGCATCGCCGGCAGAGCGCCTGTAGACTCACCTACTTCGAGCATCTCCACCGCCAGGCCGGGAAAAATGTCCTGCTCCTCGAGACTGCTGGCCAGCCCTTGCCCTTCGCGAACCCTCACGCTGGCGCGCATTACGCCTTTCAGAATGCGGCGGCTGGTCATCGAACCGCCGGAGGTTTCCATCGAGGGTACCAGCGGCATGCCGCCCTGCAGCAGCGTCGCCAGCATCCGCGAAAAAGTTGCTACCTGATGTTTCAACCGAATATCACCCAGTAACGGCAAGCTCAAGATCACGCGGTCAATCTGGTCGGCGCCGCGATCGGTCCTTCGCCATTGCCAAAAAAGAAAAATCGCCAGCACCAACCCAATCGCGATAAAGGCAAAGTATTTCTGCGTGATAACTCCCACCGAAAGCATGAACACTGTGATGGCCGGTAGCTTTGCGTCCAGGCTGCTGAATAGCTCCGCAAACTTGGGTACCACGTAGGTAAATAGAAACATCACCATGATCGTGACGACGGTGACCAAAATCGAGGGATAGATCAGGGACACCAAAAGTTTCTTGCGAAAGGTCATCGTCAGCCGTTGAAAATTAATGTAGCGGGCTAGTACCTCGTCGATGCTGCCGCTCTTCTCTCCAGCCATCAGCGTGGTCGTATATATCTTTGGCACCATGGCATGGTTGGCGAAAGCGTCTGAAAGCAACTCGCCGCCCTTTACCCGCTCCCTCACGCTCTCGAGAAGCTGCCGCAGATGACCATCCTTTTGCCGCTTGATCAGCAGATCCAGTGAATTCAGAATCGGCAGTCCAGCCTTGATCAGGGTCAGGAACTGCTGGTTAAACACCAGAAACGAACTCTGCTTAATCTTGCGTCTGCGGCCCAGCGAAAAGCCGCCCGTCAGCAATCCCTGGGGCTTTACCCAGTGCACCAGATAGCCCTGCGACGCAAAGCGGTCGCGCACCTCCGCCACCGAGTATCCCTGTTCGATCTGCTGGTGCGTATGACCGCGCTCGTCCGCGAGTTTTACAACAAATTCCGCCATTTTCCTATTCTTTTAGTCCCTGGCTGAAGCGCAATCCTCTCGGCTCAGTCTAACATTCCGGCTCGTGATCCCGAGGGCAGCTATCCCCAGATTTCGATCCTTCAAGTATCGCAAGTAACCATACCGTACTGGGTTCACAGACCCACTATTTTGCTCGGGAAGGGGTCTTAGCCGTGCTGCGCCATGCCGCCAAAATTTCCGCCAGAAGCTTCGAGCTTTTGGTCCTTGATGTCGCACCGCTAACAACCGTAAAATCATTGCGATACAGAACATTATTACGTCTATCCCTCAAGG
>JAUTWY010000099.1 GCA_030838305.1 Acidobacteriaceae bacterium | reverse complement strand
CCGCGGATTGCCTGTGGGAATGGCCGAAAGCTCGACGAACACTGGTGCGCTTACCGCTAGCGCTCCCTGGGCTCGCGCCTGTGACAACTGAGCGGCGACGGTAGGCGCCGAAGGTCCTCCCGACCAGAAAAGAGATAGGATATTCGTGTCCAGAGCTGTTCTCATTCGTAGTCTTCATCGCTTCGCATATCGTCAATCCAGGCTTTTATTCCCTCTTCCCCGCCGGGAAAGGGCCCCAGAATTCCGATGAACTTTTCGAATGGGTTGACCTCCGAGCGGGCTGGCCGAATTAGGATCCGACCCTCCTCATTCACAAACTCGACGCGGTCCCCGGGGGCAAGACCAAGACGTTTGCGAATTTCTTGGGGCACGGTGATTTGCCCCTTACTACTGATTGTGCTGGATTTATTAATCTTTACCATGTATCCTTATAGTAAAGATATCATCCTTTACTCATGGTAATCAAGTATTTTCTATCTCTTACGGACGTAGCGCTTTGCATAGGCCGGAACGTCCTGTCCCGGAACCAGTCTTGCATCATCCACCGGCTCCCCCGCCACCACCTCCAGCGGCACTACTCCCGCCCAGGTTGGAAATGAATAATCCTCCTCATCGTCCACGACCGGCCCCTTGCGCACTTTCGCCGAGAACTCTTTAATCGGCACCCGCAAAATGGAGGTTGCCTTAAGCTCGCGCTCGTTGGGCTGCCGCGAATCGGCCCAGCGGCCGGGAATGATGTGCTCGGAAAGCAGCCGCAACGCCTCAATTTTTTCTGCAGGATCATCCACCAGCGTAGCCTTCCCCAGCACCACCACCGACCGGTAATTCATCGAGTGGTTGAAGATGGACCGGGCCAGCACCAGCCCATCCAGCAAAGTAACCGTGATGCAGACCGGCACGCCCTCTTTCGCCTGGCGCAGCATGCGGCTGGCAGCGGACCCGTGAATAAACAAGCTGTCGCCCTTGCGCCCGTAGGAAGTAGGAATCACAAATGGTTGGCCGTCTAGCACGAACCCGACGTGGCAAAGAAATCCTTCGTCGAGAATGCGGTAAGCCGCTTCGCGATCATAGACAGCTCGATCAGCTTCGCGGACCAGACGGGTCCGCGGCGTGGGCGTATAGGGTTGAGACATGAAGGAAGTACTCCGGCAAGCGCCAAGGATGGGTCAAGGAAAAGTGTAACAGGACTGCGGGCTGAAGCTGATTTTCAACTCGCTGAAGGCGGAAGCCTTTGCGGAGAACCGATCAATTTCATCCCAGCCACTGCGGATTCTGATAGGTCCCGTCGAAATCGTGGCTCGTCTTATAGCGCTCGTACTCTCCCTTGCCCGCGGCGGGCGCGGTTTTGGCGAGCAGGCTCGCGACTTCTGACTGATTCATTGGTTTGAAACTGCGCGCGGCATCCAGCGCCTGCTGCAGGATTTTCCTCGAGTCACAGCCTGTGATCACCACGCTGGTGGGGAGGTTCATGGCGTAGTGCAGGCACTCCACCGGCATGGCCGTATTGCTCTTCAAAATAATCTTGTCGCCCATCGACTTCATGCCCAGCACGCCAATGTTTTCCTTCACCAGTACGGGCAGGACTTTCTTTTCGAAGCTGTCATAGTGCGCGTCCATTACGTTGAGCGGCATCTGCACGGCGTCAAATGTGAATTGCTGCGCGGCCGCGGTCTTCAGCATTTTCAAATGGATGTCAGGACTCTTATGCCCGGTGAATCCGATGAAACGAATTTTGCCTTGCTTCTTGGCTTCGAGAGCCGCTTCCATGCCGCCACCCTGGGCAAAGATGCGGTCAGGATCGGTGTCGCGGATGACTTCGTGAAACTGCATCAGGTCGATGCGGTCGGTTTGCAGACGGCGCAGCGATTCCTCAATCTGTTGCGCGGCCGCTTTTTTCGTCCGGCCGTCGATCTTGGTCATGAGAAACGCTTTCTGCCGGTATCCATCTCGCAGCGCCTTGCCCATGCGAACTTCACTCTCGCCGCCGTTGTAGTCCCAGCAGTTGTCGAGAAAGTTAATACCGCCATCGAGCGCTCCCCGGATGATGCGGATGCTCTCCTGCTCGTCCGATTGCATACCGATGTGGTAGCCTCCGAGCCCGACCATAGAAACTTTTTCGCCGGTTCGCCCGAGCGTGCGCATGGGTAGAGGGCCATCGGCGGCGTGTGCGAATTTGTGGCTGAGCGAAGTCATAAGGGTTCCGGCTGCGGCGGTTTTCAGGAAGTGTCTGCGATCCATGCCAGCCTCCTGCCAATTGAGAGTGATTTGGCCAAGCGGGGGTTGCAGGAAAAATGGTCGGTCGCGCAGAGGAACAAAAGAGCCAAAGCAAAAACGCCCCGTCTGGATTCCACCTTCGTTCACGGAATCCAGACCGAACTACCCGCCGTGCAGAGACCTTACCAGTTCAGCTTGATTGCGAACTGAAATTGCCGCGGATCGTAAGCTGCCGTCGCCTGTCCTGCATTGCAGAATGAACTGCTGCAGAGCGGGCTCACCGCGGACACGTTGTAGCGGTTTGCGATGTTGAACACATCCGCGATTAAGTCCATATTGAAGCGTTCGCCAAAATTAATGCGCTTGGAGACTCGTATATCGTCAAACAGCGTCCACGGCTGTGTCCCGGCATTGCGACCCAGATTGCCGTCGAGTTGCAATAGGGTGGGCGGAGTGAGGTTGTTGATAAAACTTTGAACGAAGCCGTCGAGGCAGGGCTCCTGCAGCGTTCCGGACGGCGAATACTTGCTCTGATAAGCGGTGCCGCATGCCGCGTCGACCGTCGTGTTCGGACGGCCCGTGAGCGAAGACAACTGCAAATTGTCGCCGTTGCCCGTAATGATGTTGAATGGCCGGCCCGACGCTACCTCGATAATAGGAGCGAAGGTCCAGTCGCTGAACACGTTTCTGGCAATTCCCTCGCCTCCCAGCTTGCCCGTCTGGTAAACGCCGCTGAAAACGAACCGGTGCCGTTGATCGAACAGAGAGTTGGAGCGATCCAGTGCGGGGTAATAACTATCCTGCGGAGTCGTGGTGGCCTGCAGATCGGTGGAGTCGTCAATCGCGTGCGACCAGGTGTAAGACGCAAGAAATTCGTAGTGACTGCCAAATCGCTTGCGCAGGTTTGCACTGAAGCCATGATAGACAGAGCTGCCGTTGGAGTAGTTGGCGTCCATATCCCCAAAAGGAACGCAGCCGCTATAGTCGAATGTTGGTGGAAGGGGATTGCAACCCGTATTAAATCCCGGCAGCGTCTGAAGGACCGCTATTCCTTGGGCTACGCAGTTGCCCTGGCTGGCCAGATACATTCCCGCAGCGATCGATGGATTGAGACCACCGGGGCGGAAAAAGTTCATGAGCGCGGCGTCCACGTATGGAAACGGCGCATTGGGATTTCCCGGCGGATTGCAGCCGCTGACAGTAAACGGACTGGCGGGCGTGGGTTGTCCCTGAATCTTCGCGTCGTAGAACGCCGCTTCGAAGTTGCCCGTCAGCAAGTCTCCGCGAACCGTGCTGGCATTAATGGGGCGATTGAGATGGCGTCCGCCGTTAAAGTTGTAAGCCAGATTCAGCGCGTAGCCATGGCCGAGATCGCGCTCGACGCTGATATTCGCCTGCTGCGAATAGGCATATACAAAGTTCTTCGCCTGCGGATAACCGAAGGGTTGGAACCCGAGCGGCAAAAACGTCCCATTGCTAATATTCAAGTAATTCTGGTTCAGAAACTCGGACTGAGGAAAGTTCAGTGCCTGAAACCGTTGCTCATCCGGCAGGTATCCAAGATTGGCATTGGCGCCCGGAAATGGCGACGGAGCGCATTGCGGCAGGCTCTGCAATCCCTGGAAAATCGGGAATGCATTCAGATTCGCAGGGTCTCCCGCGCCGCTGCAGAACCCGGTGCCTGCGAAGGCCAACTGGCCGCTGGTGGAACCATCGGACGCGTCTCCGAGAAAATAAAGCCCCAGCAGCGGATGATCATAAAATATTCCGTACGAGGCGCGAACCACAGTCTTGCCGTCGGCCTTGGGATCCCATGCTACCCCGATGCGGGGCTGGATGTTATTCTTGTCGGTCTGAATGCCCTTCTGCAAGCCCAGGTAGTTGTAGGCGGACTGCGCCAGAGCAGTGGGCGGTCTGAATTTCGGCGCGACCTCCACGTCGTAACGGACGCCAAAGTTCAGAGTGACGGTCGGCCGAACCCGCCACGAGTCTTGCCAGAACACTCCGATGGGAATGTTGTGGAACGAATCGCTGGGACTTCCAAGGCCTTGGATGAAATCTCCCGGTAGCCCCGCGCCGTAAGATTGCACCCCCGAGAGCTGGGGAAAGGGATCGTTAGGAACCGGGGAGACGAACCCCAGGCTGCCAGAACTAAAAGATCCAAAGTCGTACACGCCCCCGTAGTTAACGGTGAAGATGGCGCTGATCGGAAGATAGTTAACGTCGACGCCAAACTTGGTATTGTGCCGGCCCATGGTCCAGGAAAAGTTATCGGTGAACTGGTAACGCTTCTCGACCCGCTGAATGAAGGAGTAGGGCTCGCGTCCGAAATAAGCAAAGCCCGGAATATTGACGGCTGGGTCGGAGCCGCCCGGGATTTGCGTATTGTAGAAATACGAAAGTCCGCGACGGGCATATTGAAAGCGGAATTCGTTAACCTTGTTATTGCCGATCGTCCAAGTGTCCTGGGCCACGCCGGAGATATCGCGATACGTCTGTTGCGAGGTGCGTGAGTAGGCATTTTGCCCGAAGGGCTGATCCTGGCCGCTGACCTCAATACCGGTCACCGTGCTGGGGCTGGCATTACCTCGCAAGGTAAGGCGATTGCTGCTGCTGATGTTGTGGTCGAGTCGCAGTGAATAAAGGCTGGTCCCCTCGAAGACTGGGAAATTCCCCATCTGTGACGCCAGCGTTTGATAAGAAGCGGGCACCGGGGCGCACGCACTCCCCGGCGGACATGTCGTCGGGAATCCGGCCCAACTGGTTAGCGCGCCGCCAGTAGCCCCAGCCACCAACTGGCTCGGCCAAAATCCCTGGATGGCTTGGCCCGATGATGCGCCGGCCAGCGCCGCATATTGACCCACTTCTTGCGCAAAGGCGGAGCTTGCCCCTTCGGCTGCCAGCGTTGCCGGATTCGTGAGAAAGCCAACCTGATCCGGAGTCAGCTGCAAGGTTCCAAACCGTAAGCCGACCGCAGTCGTGTCGAATGGCACCAGCCCAAAATTATTCTGTCCGATGCTGGAAAATCCGGTCTCATGCCGCCGCGTAATTTCGTAAGCAAAATAGAAAAACGTTTTATCCTTCTTGATCGGTCCGCCGAAAGCCGTGCCCGCCTGCACCCGCGTGTAGGCCGGATTCGAAACCGTGCTGAACGGATTCACCGCCTGAAAGTTCCGGTTACGCAAATAGCCGTAGACATCTCCGTGAAAATCATTCGATCCCGACCGCGTAATAATATTCACCACCCCACCCGATGCCCGCCCGTATTCCGCGCTGTAGCTGTTGGTGATGATTTGAAACTCCTGCACCGCCTCTTGTGACACCGTGGAACGCACGCCGTTCACGGAATTGTCGGTGGCATCGGCGCCGTCCACATTCACCAGGTTCGAACGCGCGCGCTGGCCGCTCATGTTCAGCCCGGAAGTTGGCGCGGCACCGGTGTTGGGAGCGTTGTCGCGCACCACCTGAGAATCCGTCAACGTGAAATTAATGTAATTGCGGCCATTGATCGGCAGATTATCGATGCGCCGCTGTCCAATCGTGTCGGTCGTTGACGTCCGCGAGGTCTCGACCAACTCAGCCTGGGAACTCACCTCCACCACTTCCCGCCCTGTGGCGACCGACAACGCAACCGGAAGCTCGACCAGTCCGCCGACCGTGACGCTCA
>JAUTWY010000078.1 GCA_030838305.1 Acidobacteriaceae bacterium | reverse complement strand
AGGAAGTAATCTCGGCGAGGGTGCGTCGAGTGGCGAGCGCCGGGAGATGGCAGGGGCCCGTTGTCATATTCGGCCCCGAGTCACGGGGTATGCGGAAATAATTGCAGTAGACCGGATCGCGCCATTATTTCCGGCTTGCCGACTAATCGGGAGTTACGGAGCGCTTTCGTGATGGCTACAGCGGTTTTTTCCGGCTAAGCCTTGAAGAGATTCTTGTTAATCTTGAGCGACCGGATCTTCGATTCCAGCGTAGACCGCGGTATGCCCAACTTGGCCGCAGCGCCCGTGGGTCCGGACACACGGCCACGAGTATCTTTTAGGGCAGCCTCGATCATGTCCTTTTCCTGCACGAGGAGTCTCCGAGGAAGCTCAACTTGCTGTTTCGACTCTGGTGTCAGAGCAGGCAGCTGCGGTAACCAGTTTTCGTCGATCGCGAATATCTCTGTTTCGCAAAGTATGATCGAACGTTCGATGACGTTCTGCAGTTCGCGAATGTTTCCCGGCCAGGGATAGGACAGCCAGCAATTCCAGGGTCTTCTTGTTGACACGTCTTATCTTCTTGCCGGCTTTTCGCGCATAGCGATCGATGAAGTATTCCACCAGCAGGGGAATGTCCTCTCTTCGCTCTCGAAGGGAAGGTATGTCAATCGGGAAAACGTGCAGCCGATAAAACAAGTCACTACGGAAGGCACCCGCGCTGATGGCGGCCTGCAAGTCGCGGTTGGTGGCTGCGATCACTCGGACGTCAGCGCGGATTCGACGAGTGCCGCCGACACGCTCAAACTCGTGCTCCTGCAAAACACGAAGCAGAGCGATCTGAGTCTCAACTGGAAGTTCTCCGACTTCGTCGAGGAAGATTGTGCCTCCATTTGCCAGTTCAAACCGGCCGAGGCGCTGCTGAGTCGCGCCCGTGAAGGCGCCCTTCTCATGGCCGAACAACTCCGAGGCGATCAGGTCACGGGGGATTGCGGCACAGTTCACGCTAACGAATGGGCGCGAGGCGCGATTTGATCGTCGGTGGATGGCGCGTGCAACAAGCTCTTTGCCTGTTCCTGTTTCACCCGTGATGAGGACCGTAGAATCACTCGGTGCGACTTTGGAGATGCGCGAGAGAACACTTTTCAAAGCGGGAGATGTTCCAACGATCTCGTCAAACATCGAGGCTTTGTCGATTTCTTCACGCAGAGCGACGTTTTCGCTGCGAAGCCTGTCTTCAGCCTGCTTTCGATCCTCGATGTCCGTCGCGGCAACATACCAGCGCATAATCTGTCCGTGTTCGTCGTGCAATGGGTTGTAACGAGCCAAGAACCAGCGAAAACTTCCGTCGCTCTTGCGCAGGCGCATCTCCAACTCGAAAGCAGCGCCACTAGCGAGAGCACGATCAAAATGACGGTCGACTCGTTCCCATTCATCCGGATGAGCGACCCCACCGCGATCAAGTCTCTGCCGCCACTTTTCAAGAGTAAGGCCGCAGTAATCGAGCAAGTTGCGGTTGGCGTAAAGTGGTTCACGGTTAGGCCCGTATACCGCAATATTTTGAGGCGCAAGGTCAAGCATCTGCCGGAGCTCCATTTCACTTCTGCGGCGTTCCTCCTCTGCTCGTTTACGTTCAGTGACGTCGATCACAGTGCCCACAAATTCAACGAGGTCGCCGGAGGTGCTCAGAACAGGATGACCTAAGACGTGAATGTCCCTGACGGAGCCATCCGGATGCACGATGCGGTAGTCCGTCTCCCACTCTGCCTTCTCGCGGATAGCCGTCTGGGTTAGTTCCCTGAAACCGGGTTGGTCGTCAGGATGAATCCGCTGAAAGAAATCTTCGAATCGGGGCAAACCATCCTGTGGATCGAAACTCAGAACACGGTAGCATTCCTCCGACCAGTACCTGATATCCTGGTCTGGACTCCATGCCCAACTGCCTGTCTGGCTCACCCTCTGCGCCTCCTCCAAGTACGCTTCACTGCTCCTGAGGGCTTCCTCGGCCGTCTTACGCTCGGTGATATCAGTCACCGCCCCGACAAACTCGCGATTGCCAGATGCATCCTGTAAAGCGTGAGCTATCGCGTGGACGTGCTTGACTCGCCCGTCAGGCAGCAGCAAACGATAGTTATGCTCGAAATCTGTCGCCCCCCGAGAGGCATCAGCGATCACCTTCTGAAAGTCGGCCCGGTCCTGCGGATGGACGCGTTGCGCCACTGAATCTATTGTTGGGTTGACCGAGCGGTCGTACTCGAAGATGCGATAGGTTTCATCTGACCAGACAATCTGGTCAGAGTCAGGTTTCCATCCGAAGCTGCCGGTGTGACTGAGTTTTTGGGCTTCGGCCAGGTAGGCTTCGCGGCGCCGCAGTTCCTGAGTTAGGAGCTCTTGCTCTGTAACGTCCATGACGGTGCCGATGACTTCGGTGACTTCACCCGACTGCGTAACAGGATGAGCAACGGAATGGAGGTATTTTAAGGTTCCGTCTGGCAGAACGATTCGGAAATCACCGTACGAGTCGCTCCACTCGTTCCCGGCGGCCTCCATTTTCGCTCGCTGCTCGATCTGTGGCCGATCCTTAGGATGCACTCTTTGCAACAGCTGCTCCCAAGTGGGAGCTGTTTCTTGAAGGCTATAACCGTAAATTCGATAAATCTCTTCCGACCAGAACAGAGCGTCGGTCCGCACATTCCAGGCCCAACTGCCGGTGTGACTGAGCCGTTGAGCTTCCGCCAAGTACGCTTCGCGCCTGCGGAGTTCCTGGGTCAGGAGCTCGTGTTCGGTAACGTCGATGGCGCTGCCAACGTACTTTTTCGGGCTTTGGTTTTCGACAACAGGAGCACCGACGCAGCGAATGTAGCGGACCTCACCGTTGGGACGAACGATGCGCTT
>JAUTWY010000075.1 GCA_030838305.1 Acidobacteriaceae bacterium | reverse complement strand
TTGCTCACGCAGCGACCCTACTCGGCGGACGCGACCCACGCGAAATGGTTCAAACCGACACCGATGACACTCTGCACCAGAACCGCGTCGGACAAATTCTCTGTACGTTGCAGGCGCTGGCTGCGACAGCGACGCTGCGTGATGCGTGGCCTCGCAGGCTGATTGTTGCAGGTTACAGCGTTGGCGAAGTGGCGGCCTGGAGTGTCGCGGGCTTGATGGACGCCACGATGACCCTCGACCTTGTAGCGCGACGCGCCAACGCCATGGACGCGCCCAGCAGCCCCGGAGATGGCTTGCTGTTCGTCCGCGGCTTGTCTTATGGCGCTCTCGAAGATCTGTGCAATCGCCACGATGCAGCGATCGCCATCATCAATCCCGGCGACGCCTACGTTCTCGGGGGCGCCGGTGTAGCGCTGGACGTCATAGCTGATGTCGCAAAAAGGATGGGTGCCGCACGCGTCGTTCGGTTAGCGGTGAACGTGGCCTCTCACACCGCACGCCTGGCTGCGGCCTCGTCGGAGTTCCGCAAAGTTTTAGACCAAACTCCGACGAAACTTTCGCCGGACTCGAACGTGCGTCTCTTTAGCGGGATCGATGGCTCTCCTGTTGTCAACATCTCAGCCGGCTTGAACAAGCTGGCCAAACAGATCTCCCACACGGTCCAGTGGGCGCACTGCCTGGACGGCTGCGTGGAAGCAGGAGCGAGCGTCTTCTTCGAACTCGGCCCTGGCCGGGCACTCAACGAAATGGCCGCCGGCGCTTATCCCAATATTCCGGCTCGTAGCCTGGACGACTTCAGAACGCTGCAAGGCGCGCGTGCGTGGCTCGCGCGTCGTCAACTGAACTAAGATGGAGAAAGGAAGTGGAATGCGCATCTTGAACATTGTCACCTCACCAAGGAGAGAGCGATCCGCATCCATTGCTATCATCGATTCATTCCTTTTCGAATACCAAAAGAAGATCAAAGGACTTGCGGTCGACACATTGGACGTTTGGACCGAGTCGCTTCCGGAATTTGGTGCAGAAGCGATAGGCGCTAAATACAAAGGTGTCTCTGGAGAGGCGATGACGCCATCGGAAAGAGCTACATGGGAAAAGATTAGAGAACTGGCGTCACGCTTTAAAAAAGCGGATCGCATCGTTCTTGGTATTCCGATGTGGAATTTTTCCTTTCCTTATAAACTGAAGCAGCTGATCGATCTTGCCTGTCAACGGAATATGCTTTTCACGTTTGACGGGAAGGAATATGGACCAGCGTTGAATATCGACAAAGCATTCGTCGCGTATGTACGGGGGCAAAGCGAGGAAGCTGGCTTTCAGACAGTGCCTCCGCCCGGCTTTGAACATGTAACCAAGTACATAGAATTTTGGCTCCACTTTATCGGCGTGAGCAGTATCACGGCAATGACCGTTGAGCACACGTGGGATGGGCGAGCACTGGACATGATCGACGAGGGGAAGAAGCAAGCAGCAGAGCTGGCGAGGCAGTTTTGAAAGCTGTGGGGTTCGGCAGATTTGCACTGCACTGCGGAGCAGTCGCCCCGCCATGGTTGCCGGCGCTGCCGCTTCGCTGATCTCCACCCGCGGCATAACCGCAAACCCCTGTGTGTACCGAAAACCTTATCTGTGTTGATGAGGTTGCGGAATCGCGTTGGCTGGCGGGATGCTCGGGCTTCTGCATTTCGTACTGGCCATTTTGGTCTTGCCGTTCAGGTCGAAGAGCCGGCTTGTGGCGGAGAATGCGGTACTGCGACATCAGTTGATTGTTTTGAGGCCCAAACTGGGCGGCCGCGTCCGGCTGACGAACAACTATCGCTGGTTCTTTATCCAGATGTATTGCTGGTTTCCTTCGGTCCCGCAGGTTCTCACGATCATCCGCCCCGAGACGCTCTTGCGTTGGCATCGGGCGGGCTTTCGCCACTACTGGCGGTGGAAGTCACGCTCGCTGGGAGGGCGGCCTCAAATCGAGGCAAAGCTGCGGATGCTGATCTGGTCGATGAGCATCGAGAACCCGCTTTGGGGCGCTCTGCATCATCGCCCGCGCAGAAATATCGAGTAATCAGGAAATCCTATGCCCTTGTTTACCGTGACGATGAGGTCCAGCCGGGTCAGCCGATCAGAAAGACCGCCTTTCCAGAGCTATCCACGCCGCAAGCATTGTTGCTGGATATCCAGAGGACGACCATTCCAACGCTTCCTTTCGTTGGAACCAAGCGACCTCAGGGTAGATCTGTACTATCCTGCCCTACCCAAGCCACGCTCCGACCAGATGGTGATGGTTGAAGTGCTGGTATCTTGAGGGACTGACATCGACAGGAAAAAATGGCCTTGTTGCCGCCTTGGTCGAAAAAACTTGGCGAAGCAGGCATCGACCCAAACGACATCATGGGAAATCGATCGTGCGAGCGGATCGTTCGGCGGCGGCCGGTTCGCACCACCTGTTGCTTTCGCTTGATCAATGAACATCCGTATCCTGGCTCTTCAAGGCGACCGAGGACACCATGCGACATCTGCCCGGCTTCGTGCCGGCGAATCTACATGTCAGCCGTGACCTGAAAAATATCGCCTTAGCCGGCGGTCGGTCGGACCGCGGTTTGCCCGAGCGAGACGAGCACCGCGGTGAGCGCTGCCGCCGCTGCGTCAGGCCGCTTCCTCTCGAAGATCGCAAACTCAAGATCCGGCAGGAGCGGCAGGCCGTTTGCCACGCCGAGAACGCGAAGTCCGGCGACAATCGCGCTCGCCGGAAGCGGCGTGATCGCCAGACCAGCCAGGGCTGCGGCGCGGACACCCGTAAGACTGGGGCTCGTGCAGACGATTTGCCAGACCAATTCGCTTTCGCGAAGCGCAATGAGCGCTGCCTCGCGCGAAACCGAACGCTCGCGGTACAAGGCCAAGGGCAACGCCGCGCCTGCAACAGGTTCGAACGTTTCCGCGGCTGCCCATACCATTGGCTCCCGCCATACCAGGCGCCCCCTCGATGTCCCCAGAGGACGCTTTGCAAACACCACGTCCAGTCTTCCAGCGTCGAGCTGCTCGATCAGCGG
>JAUTWY010000610.1 GCA_030838305.1 Acidobacteriaceae bacterium | reverse complement strand
AATTTCTGCTGTTTGCTGTTTCTCTCGAACGGAACTCCAATGTTCCGAGCTGGAGATGAATTCTTGAATACGCAGTTTGGCAACAACAATCCCTATAACCAAGATAACGAAACCGGATGGTTGGACTGGAGCCAACTGCGTTCGAACGCGGACGTTTTTCGTTTCTTCAAGAACATGATTGCGTTCCGGAAAGCTCATCCTACCCAGGGCCGCAGCAGGTTCTGGCGAGAGGATATCTCATGGTATGGAACTGGTCCAACCGTCGATTTGTCGTATAACTCTCGCAGCCTGGCATTCTGCCTGCACGGCGCTTCTCAAGGCGATGATGATATCTACGCAATGATTAACTCGTACTGGGAAGAGTTGGAGTTCCACATCCAGGAGGGTAACGCACAAGAGTGGACGAGGATTGTGGACACAGCCTTGCCGAGCCCCGACGATTTCTCGGAGCACGGGTTGCCGGTGCAGCAGGCGAAATACTTAGTGGCTCCTAGATCGGTCGTTATCTTACTCCGGTATCGGAAGAGCGACACGAGGACTGCGCCGACGGCACACCAGGAATCCAGTGGGCGAAAACAAGGAGACTATTCGGAACGAGAGGGCGGTCTATGAGCCGACGACCGAGCGTCATCATCGTGGGAGGCGGATTTGGCGGTCTATGCGCAGCGCAGGCGCTGAAGTCAGCGCCTGTTGATGTAACGCTGATCGATCGCAACAACTATCACCTGTTTCAGCCACTGCTCTATCAAGTTGCCACCGGATCGCTTTCGGCCGGCGAGATTGCAGCCCCCCTGCGCAGCGTCTTGAGCCGTCAGAAGAACGCCCGCGTTCTGCTCGGCGCCGTAGTAGACATCGATCCGATGCGCAAACACGTTTTACTCGCGGATGGCGCCGACTTCGAATACGACTGGCTGATTGTGGCGACGGGTTCGCAAAGCGCCTACTACGGCCATGAAGCTTGGCGAGAATGGGCCCCCAGCCTGAAGAGCGTGGAGGAAGCCATCGATGTCCGGCACAAGATCCTCTATGCGTTCGAGGTCGCCGAGCGGATAGGCGATCCGGCTCAACGGCGCGCATGGCTCACGTTCGTCATCGTGGGTGCAGGTCCAACAGGTGTAGAGCTCGCCGGAGCCATTGCTGAGATTGCTCGACAGACGCTCAAGAATGATTTCCGGTCTATTGATCCGAAGGAAGCGCAGATCATTTTGATGGACAGCGCGGCGCGAGTGCTCCCACCTTTCCCGGAGGACCTAGCGGAGAAGGCGAAACGCTCGCTTGTGAAACTCGGGGTAGAAGTGCGAACGGGAGTGATGGTGAAAGACATCGATAAGGAAGGTCTAACCATCGAGACTCATGCCGGCACGCACCGCCTTGAAGCCAGAACTGTTATTTGGGCCGGGGGCGTAACGGTGCCGGCATTAGGAAAAACTCTGGCGAACCGCACCAAAGCGGAGACCGACAGAAGCGGAAGAATCAAAATAGGTCCCCAGCTCACCGTTGCCAATTACCCAGACCTCTATGTTATCGGAGATCTCGCTCTTGCTCTGAATCCGGACGGGATGCCACTGCCTGGCGTTGCGCAGGTTGCGATGCAACAAGGAACCTATGTGGCGAAAGCGATCATGGGGAGAGTACAGGGAGAACCGCAGCAGGCGGACTTCAAGTATTTCGATAAGGGCAATCTGGCGGTTATCGGCCGGTGGTCAGCAGTGGCTAATGCCTTTGGCGTGCACATGTCCGGATTCCCGGCTTGGCTCATATGGGCGTTCATCCATCTGATGTATATAGTCCAATTCCAGAGCCGCATTCTGGTTTTGTTGCAGTGGGCAATCCAAGATCTGACCTTCAGTCGTGGGGCACGGCTCATTACCGGAACCGCAGCTACCGACTTCAACTTCAATAACGAACTGGCATCCATTGCGAAGAAACCGACAGACGGCGATAAGGTTGTTGTGAATTTCTAAATCATCAAGAACCTCCTGGGAATTGGCACGCGAATGCGGGACCTGAAAAACTCGAACGCAGTAAGGCTGGTCGTGACACCCCTGGTTGTTCTCTGGTTCGCCGCTACCGTCGCCGCCCAGAACACCGCTCCTCCGTTGAGTCCCACAAACATCTTCGCGCCTGCCTCCACTCCGGCCGAGTCAATCTTTGGATTGTCTATGTTTGTGCTTTCGGTGACCGCAGCAATATTCGTTGTCGTTGTTTCCTTGCTGGCCTATGCCGCCGTGAAGTTCCGGAAGCGGAACAACGATGATGGCCGCGAGCCTCCCCAGGTCTACGGCAGTAATCAGGTTGAAGTCGCCTGGACCGTTATACCCATTCTCATCGTCGTAGCGCTGTTCATGGCAACAGCGCGAGTGATTGCCGATGTCCAGAAGGTCTCACCTTCAGCCAATGCCATCGAGGTTGTCGCCATTGGCCATCAGTTTTGGTGGGAATATCGTTATCCACATCTGGGCGTGGTAACCGCAAATGAATTGCATGTGCCGGTAAGCGACCCGCAACATCCAACTCCGACTTTCATCAAGCTACTGTCGGCCGATACGGACCATAATTTCTGGGTGCCGCGACTGGCGGGTAAGACGGACCTGATTCCTAACCACCCGAACAGTTCGTGGATCGACCCACACGAGGTGGGACTCTACTTGGGTCAATGCGCGCAATATTGCGGGACACAACACGCCAAAATGCTGCTGCGCGTTTATGTTCAACCCCGCGATGAGTTCGAGCGCTGGATTCAACAGCAGCGGCAACCAGCGTCGGGGAGCGATGTTGTTTCCGAAGGTCGGCGGGTATTCGAGAGCACTGCCTGCATCAACTGTCATACGGTTTCGGGCACAGTCGCCAACGGGCGGTTCGGCCCCGATCTTAGTCACTTAATGAGCCGGGAAACGATCGCAGCGGGAGCAGCACTGAACACTCCAGAAAATCTTCGGCTCTGGATTCAAAAGCCCGAGGTCATCAAGCCTGGATCTTTAATGCCCGCGATGGAGTTAACCGACCGCGAACTGGACGCAGTGACCGCGTATTTGGAGACACTTAGGTGAACACGCTAAGGACACATCCCGATGTCAACTGATTCAATCGCGTGGCCGCAAACCGAGACAGCGGTTCAGCCTCTGGTGGATAGGCTGCACGATTGGGTGACGACCGTCGATCACAAGCGGCTGGGTATCCTGTATCTCGGTTACGCGCTGCTGTTTCTCGTGATCGGCGGAATTGAAGCGGGGATCATGCGCATCCAGCTTATCCGGGCGCACAATGATTTTGTCTCGCCACAGGTCTTCAATCGGCTGTTCACTATGCACGGAACCACGATGATCTTCTTCGTGGTGATGCCCTTAGTGTTTGGGTTCGCCAATTACCTGATCCCTCTTATGATCGGTGCGCGGGACATGGCGTTTCCGCGTCTGAATGCCTTCAGTTTCTGGCTCACCGCCTTCGGAGGCCTTCTTCTTTATCTCAGTCTGCTGGGAGCGAACGGCCTGTACGGTGCCGGGAATGCGCCTGACGTCGGATGGTTTGCCTACGCGCCGTTGACGTCGCGGACATTTTCGGTCGGACACAGTACCGACTTCTGGACGCTCAGCCTTTTGGTCTCGGGCTTTGGCAGCATCGGCACAGCAGTCAATATTCTGACCACGATCTTATGTATGCGCTGCCCAGGGATGAGTCTGGCTAAAATGCCCTTGCTGGCATGGCTCAACCTTGTCATGTCGGGCATGGTAGTCCTTGCCATCAGCCCGCTCACGGCAGCACAGCTGATGCTGCTGGTCGATCGTTACCTTGGCGGCCACTTCTTCGACACCCAAGCTGGGGGCTCAGCGGTAATGTGGATGCACTTCTTTTGGGTCTTCGGTCATCCGGAAGTCTATGTTCTGGTTATTCCCGGATTCGCCTTCGCGTCCGAGATCATCCCGGTCTTTTCACGCAAGGCGATCTTCGGCTATCCCGTCATGGTAGCGGCCACAATCTGCATTGGGTTCATTGGGATGAGCGTCTGGGCTCATCACATGTTCACGGTAGGTATGAGCTCAAATGCCAACACGTTTTTCGTGCTGTCAACGATGGCCATTGCGGTCCCAACCGGAATTAAGATCTTCAACTGGCTGGCCACGATGTGGGGAGGGAAGATTGAGTTCAAGACACCAATGCTGTTCTGCGTTGGTTTCCTATTCCAGTTCCTGATTGCCGGTCTGACAGGGATCATGCTGGGTGCCGCGCCTTTCGACTGGCAGCTGGGCAATTCATATTTTGTTGTTGCACACTTTCACTACGTGATCGTGGGCGCAATCTTGTTCACGATCTTCGGCGCCTTCTACTACTGGTTTCCGAAGATGTCAGGGAAGACGTACAGCGAAGCTCTGGGTAAGCTGCATTTCTGGCTCTTCCTGATCGGATTCCACATGACCTTTGACTTCATGCACATCCCCGGCCTGCTTGGCATGCCACGACGGATCTACACCTATGAGCCCGGACGCGGCTGGGATGTGTGGAATCTCATCGTAACCGTCGGCGTTGTTTTTCAAGCACTGGGTACGGTAGTTTTCGTGGTGAATCTCGTGTGGTCATACTTCAAGGGTGCGACTGCTGGGAGCGACCCGTGGGACGCCTGGACGCTCGAGTGGTCCACACCTTCGCCACCACCTGCGTATAACTTCTCCGTGATTCCAACCGTCCAGAGCCGCCGCCCGCTCTGGGATCTCAAGCATCCGGACGATCCCGATTGGAAGTACGAATGAACGCGACATCCATGTCACTGCAGCAGCAATCGGTCGCGCGGGAACTCCCCTCGCGGGGGCACGTCGGAATGCTCGTTCTGATCGCTGCCGAAGCCGCCATTTTTACGATTTTCGTAGTAGCGTACATTTTCTATATCGGCAAGAGTCTTACAGGTCCCACGCCCCAAAAAGTGCTGACAGCACCAATCTTCTACAGCATTTGCCTCCTTTCAAGCAGCGTCACTATTCATCTGGCAGTCAAAGCGCTTCGCGATGGAAAGGTCGGCGTTTTCTCACGATGGTGGTTCGCGACCATCGCACTGGGCGCCATCTTTCTGTATGGCACAGCGACAGAGTGGCACAGGCTTATTTCCCGGGAAGGACTAACCATCTCTACTAACCTTTTCGGAACAACTTACTACTCGTTGGTCGGATTGCACGGATTTCACGTGGTCATTGGCATTCTCATCCTCACAGTCGTGTTCACATTTGCACTGATGGGGCAAGTCAAGCAGGAGCACGTGTATCGAGTTGACGTCTTGTCTCTCTATTGGCACTTCGTCGATGCCGTGTGGGTCGTTGTATTCACGGTCGTTTACGTCGTAGGACGATAAAGCTGGATGACGAAAGGCAACTGCGGATGGGCACGGAAATAGTTGAACTCTCGCCTCACGAAGGAGAGCCGTTGTCCGGTTCTGTGGTACTGCCAGCGCCGACGATGTGGCCGATTGTGCTCGCCTTCGGCCTGACATTGGGCTTCGCGGGATTGGTCACCAGTTTCTCGGTCAGCCTTCTCGGTGCAATCCTGGTGATAGCGGGCTCCGTCGGTTGGTTTCGCGATGTGTTGCCCCAGGAGAAGCACGAACGCGTGTCGGTCTCGGAAAAAGTCACACCTGTGACTACCAGCCGGCTGCAAGTGGCTCGCGTCGGATGGAAAACGCAAGAATTGCATCGCGCACGACTTCCGCTAGAGATTTATCCGATCTCGGCGGGAGTAAAGGGCGGTTTGGCTGGAAGTGTCGCCATGGCTGTTTTGGCCGTGATTTACGGAATTGCGAGCGGCCATGGGATGTGGTACCCAATCAACCTTTTGTCCGGTGGATTTTTCCCGGCCAGAAGCACCATCGAGCAAATCGCCGTCTTTCATTGGGACGCTCTGATCATTGCAACGATTATTCACCTTCTCTGTTCAGTGCTCGTTGGCCTTCTCTATGGCGTCGCGCTTCCGATGTTTCCGCGCCATCCGATTCTGCTTGGAGGGGGAATCGCACCTATCTTGTGGTCTGGTCTGCTGCATAGCATGCTCGAAGCCATTGATCCTGTGCTCAACCAGCGGATTAACTGGCTTTGGTTCGTCATTTCGCAGATCGGATTCGGCGTGGTAGCCGGGATGGTGGTTTCCAGACAGGAACGCATCCGTACCTGGCAGTATCTGCCATTCGCGGTCCGCGCCGGAATTGAAACCTCGGGGCAAATGGAAAGCAATGAGGGCGATCATCGTCAATGACGCACCGACCTATTCCCGTTGTTGCGGCCATGGTCGCTGTCCTGGTGTGTACAGGTTGTAGTGGTTCGCCAGGCCGGCCTAAATCGAACTCCGAGATCATTGCCCCGAACCAGGTTATAGATTTCAATCTGCTTTACGGTCAGAACTGCGCCGGATGCCACGGTGCGAGCGGAGGGGGTGGAGCAGCGCTCGCGCTGGCCAATCCAGTATTTCTTGCGATCGCCGACGATAACGTGATCCGGCGCACCGCCGCAACTGGCGTACCGGGCACTCCGATGCCCGCCTTTGCGCAGGCTTCGGGTGGAATGCTCACCGACAAGCAGATTGACGTGCTAGTCAGCGGGATCCGTTCCTGGGCTAAGGTCGACGTTCTTGTCAACAATGCGACTCCCCCGCCGTATTTCTCGCAGATGCCTGGCAACCCGCAACGTGGTGCGGAAGCATATCGAACCTATTGCTCCTCCTGTCACGGAGCGGATGGCCGCGGAGGGAATAAGGCGAGCTCGATCGTGAACGGAGCCTACCTAGCCCTGGTGAGCGACCAAGAACTCCGAACGATTGTCATTGCAGGCCGACCGGAATTGAGAGCACCGGACTGGCGCGGTAATGTCGAGGGCCGGCCAATGTCGGCGGAAGAGATTTCCGATGTCGTGGCCTGGCTTTCTGCTCACCGGACGCAGTTCCCAGGGCAGCCATACCCGATTTCTTCCACGGAGCGGGACAAAGGGGGCCTTCGATGAGTGAACAACAAGGAATGTCGAGACGCACGTTGCTCGTGAAAGTAGGGATTGTTCTTAACGGTATCGTCGGCGCTGCTTTGGCCGTGCCGATCTTGCGTTTTCTCCTTTCGCCGGTGACGCGTGAAAAAAAATTCGGCTACGAGTCATGGCTCTCGCTCGGTGGGTTGGAGCAGTTTCCTGCCGGCCAGACTCGGCTCGCCACGTATCGCAATCCGGTGGTCAATTCCTGGGACGGTGAAACCGGTGACATCGCGTGCTGGGTTCGAAATGTCGACGACCAGACTTTCCAGGTCTTTGCCATCAATTGCGCGCACCTTGGATGCCCGGTTCGCTGGTTTCCACAGTCGAGCCTTTTCATGTGTCCTTGCCACGGCGGGGCCTACTACCAAGATGGCTCCAGGGCTTCGGGTCCGCCGGAACGCGGATTGTTTCAGTACAAACACAAACTCGAAGATGGAAAGATTTTTATCAAAGCTGGCGAGATGCCGACGCCCGGTCGCACCGCGAACACAAAGCGCGGAGGAACGACATGCGCCTGATTCAAAAAATCGGCGAGTGGCTCGATCTGCGATTGCAGTTGGGTGGGCCGATTCGCGAGACTGCCGAGCATCCGGTTCCGCGCGAGACCGCAAGTTGGTTCTATGTATTCGGCAGCGCCGCGCTCACGTGTTTTATGCTGCAGATTGTCACTGGCATCCTGCTCGCGCTGATCTATGTCCCGTCGGCGGGGGAGGCATGGAACAGCCTCCAGACTCTTAACCATGACATCTCTCTAGGTTGGTTCATACGGGCTCTACATGGCTGGGGCTCGAATTTCATGGTGGCGATTGTCCTGATCCACATGGTGCAGGTCTTCCTCTTCGGAGCTTACAAGTTTCCCAGGGAACTCACCTGGGTCGTCGGTGTTCTTCTTTTACTGGTAACGCTGGGAATGGCTTTTACCGGCCAGATCATGCGATTCGATCAGGACGCGTACTGGGGATTAGGCATTGGTGCATCGATCGCAAGCCGCGTCCCCGTCATCGGTCCCTGGGCTGTGAACCTCATGCTTGGCGGCCCGATTATTGCAGGCGCGACCCTTTCGCGCTTCTTCGCGCTGCACGTTTTCGTTGTCCCCGGACTACTGATCGCCTTCGTTGGCATCCACCTGCTCATGGTGCTGAAACTTGGAATCAACGAATGGCCCATGCCGGGACGTATCGTCCGCCGCGCTACGTACATGCAGGAATATCGCGAGCTAACTCACAAGCAGGGCATACCGTTCGTGCCCAACGCAGTGGGGAAAGACATAGTGTTCTCCGGTTTCATTCTTCTTGCGATCGCAGCGTGCGCGATTTATTTTGGTCCCTTCGGTCCAGGTGGTAAGCCGGATCCCACGATTATTCAGACCGCTCCGCGTCCCGACTTTTTCTTTCTTTGGCTCTATGCGCTGCTCTCGTTTTTGCCGCCATCGGCAGAGACACCGATACTGCTGATTGGTCCCGCCATCGGAATCATCGTGCTGCTCGTGCTTCCGTTCTTAGCCGGGGAAGGCGAGAAAAGCTGGAAACGCCGACCCATTGCTGTGCTCACGATTCTCCTAATCGCGGTGGCTCTCGGCACTATGACGCACTTGGGTCAACACACACCTTGGAGCCCGGTTATGGATGCATGGAGCAGTGAGCCGGTTCCATCACAGTATGTGCTCGGGCGCACGGCACTCGAGCGTAGGGGTGCGCTCGTATTTCAAGCCAAGCAATGTCACAACTGTCATTCGCTGGATGAGCGGGGAGGTCAGCGCGGTCCGGCGCTGGACACTGTTGCTCTACGCCTCACCGAAGACCAACTCATCCGCCAGGTGATCCAAGGCGGAGGAAATATGCCAGCCTATGGGAAAAATCTGAGCCCAGCGGAGACAACTGCGCTGGTGGCCTTTCTCGAGACGTTGCGACCGGCCAATCAAGCGCCTGCGCGCGACGCTTCCCGCGCCGTCGCGCTGGGCACGGGCGAAAGTGCCACGCGCCCCTAGGCTTCTTTATGCCATTAGAAATCCACGCCCACGCGCAGCAAGGAAACTTCTCACCGCTCATTACCGTTTGCTTGGTCCTGCTGGCGTTCGTCTACTGCCACGGCTGGCTTCGGATTCGAAGTGCTTTCCCAACTCTCCTTCCGTTTTGGCGGCTTGCCGGATTTGTGAGTGGACTGTTTTCACTGTGGATCGCTCTGGGCTCCCCGCTCGCCGCACTTGATCACCAGTTGCTCACTGTCCACATGATGAAGCATCTTCTTTTGATGACGGCAGGCGCCCCGTTGATTTTATTGGGGGCGCCGAGTTTGCCACTGCAGCGCGGGCTCCCGAAATACTTTATGCGTAACAGCCTGCTTGTCAGTAGCAGAATGCCGCCATTGCTCGGATGTCTTCTCAACAACTCTGTCTTCTGCTGGCTCGCCGGTGCTGCCGCGGTGATCGCCTGGCATATCCCGACACTATTTAATCTGGCCATGTCGTCGCACACCTGGCACATCGTCGAAGACACATCCTTTCTGTCCGCGGGTCTTCTATTCTGGCGGCCAATTGTCCGTCACTGGTCGAGTGACGCGAAGCCACCTCAATGGTCCATGCCCCTGTATCTTTTTCTCGCCACCTTGCCCTGCGACATTCTTTCCGCATTTCTTACGTTCTGTGATCGCGTCGTCTATCCGAGCTATGTGTCTGCAGCTCGAGTTTTCGATCTCTCTCCTCTTGAGGATCAAGAATGCGCTGGTGCCCTGATGTGGGTTTGCGTAACGTTCGCCTACCTGATTCCAGCGGTTCTCATCACCTTGCAGATACTCGCGCCCGGCGGTGTAGATC
>JAUTWY010000571.1 GCA_030838305.1 Acidobacteriaceae bacterium | reverse complement strand
AGCGCCCATCCTCCCCATGCCGCCCAGAATCCCCGGATCTGATTGCGCGTTAGTCGTGGCTTGTTGAACTCCACTGCTGTGATTGACATCCCATTCCCTTCCTCTTTACAAGATGGCGCAACCGTCGCCGACTACGCGCCGGAAACTCCTGAACAACATGTCTAGCTTTTTGTGCCGACGTCCCCAAATTGGTCAAACCCTCTGCAGCGAGGGTCTGAGCATCGCGGATGTTTTTGACATTTTGCGAGCGTCAACACTCTATCAATAAGTGGTGCAGGCACGTCAAAGAGTTTGACCACAGAACAGCGATAAGTATCGGGGAAAAGCGTGCAGATGACAAAACCGACATCGTAAACTCGACTGCAAATTCAATCGGTTACCCCTCAGCCGGGATGGCGGAACTGGCAGACGCAGCGGACTCAAAAAACTCTGGTCGGATTTTCATTTTTCCAATCTTATTGTAGAAACTTGGACTTAGGTCTAAGTCCCCGTTTGGCTTGTGCGGTTCTAGCACGTGTTTTCGCAGGGTGTCAGCCACAGTTCAGCCACAGTCGCTTTTGGGAGTGATCGGCTCGTCCAGCGTCCAGCCACCCCAAGAGCCACCTTACCCATCGAAATCCTCACCGTGCCAAAACGCGGCAGGAGATCGCGAAGTGGATGGAGAAGGAATTGAAGACGCTCAGAGAGGCGATCTACTGGTCCGCGCAGAAATTCAACATCTGAGAATTCGCCGCTGCGTAAGCGACCCGCCCAGCAATCGGGGAAGGCTAACGGTTTGGGAGAGTCACGATCTCGCTCAAATTCAGCAGATTCTCATCTGCTGTGACTAGTGTCAGATCGAGGACCTTTGCCGTTGCCGCCAAGAACCGGTCTGCTGGGTCAGCGTGGGGAAGGCCCAATGCCAAGCCTATCTCGACCATCTCGGCCGTCAAGGGTGCCTCTCTCAATTGCTCTCTAGCCCGCTTCACCCAGCCGAACGGATTCTCAACCTGAACTCGGCCCTTCTGCATCAACACCAGTGCCTCCCACACACTCACTGAGGACAGCCAGAGTTCATTGTTCACGTTGGAAAGTTCGTTGTTCACCCGCCGTCCCAAGCGCTTCGGCTCCAACTTGCTCCAGAGCCAAATATGAGTATCTAGAAGAAGCCTCAATCCCGGTACGCCTCCATGTCCTTAACATCGAGAACATGCCCCACGATGTCGCCGACAATCTTCCCCGTGCCAACCAGATCACCCACGAATTTACGTGTGTGATCAGGACCGGCTGGAATCACTTCCGCCACAGGTTTCCCACGACGCGTAATGCGTAGAGGTTGGCGTGTCTTCTGAACCTCGTCGATCAGGCCAAGGCACTTAGCCTTAAATTCCGAGATGGAGATTTCATTCATCGATTCGGATCTTTCGGATGACCTCTATTATAACCATGGTCATCTATTGAGTCAACTACCAGTCTTTCCAGTCTCTAGGGCGCCGAGGTCAACCGGCCATACAGGTGATCGCCGGCTCGGACCAGCAAAACCGGCCATTCCGGGGTTTGCCGATCCCCCCAACCCTAAGCTCATACATCTGGACCTGCAGCTTTTATAGCATCCTCAAGTGAAGCGCTTCCGGTCGCAGAACGGATGTGCGACGTACTACGAGCTTCGGTCTAGGTTCATTTGTGGAATTCATTATTCAACCCCGGCGAATGGACCCTGCAAGTGATTCTGGATCATGCACAGCAGTCAGATTTTGGTGTCTGGGCCCGTCTTCAAGTGGCTCGTGCAATTGCAAGTCTATTGTCTCGCGCGGTCGCAAGTTTACTTTGCTGCGTAGGCCCAGGCAACCGCCTGCGGTTGTCAAGGCGACTCTGCCGATATCGTCGCGCCGAGCCTTGCCGTTTGGTTTATCCGAGTTCTGTCACAGGTAACGTTCGAAAGCCGTTCGGAAACGGAAAACTGTTCGGCGTGCGAGACAGGACTCCGCCGGCGGATACCCGCGACTTGCCGATCACGTTACGTACGAAGTTAAGGTTGACCGTATCGCCGAGATCCGGAAGCTCCGTCCATTTTGCTTCAAATAGTTCGATGCGCCCGCCAGCATCAACGACGAAGTCCACTTCGCGCGTCCGATCACGCCAGAAGAAAAGGCTGCTCGTGTGCCCGGCGCGGCGTTCGCGGTCCCGAAGCTGGGCGAAAACAAACGTCTCCCACACGGCGCCTGCCGCGGGCGATTCCCCAAGAGCTTCCTCGGACCGAATATTCAGTAGAGCGCAAAGAAGGCCGGTGTCGGCAATGTAGAGTTTTGGACTCTTGACGATGGACTTGGTTCGATTCGAGAACCACGGCTCTAGCAACACGGCCTGGCCGGAGGCCTCCAGCATAGACAGCCATTGATTTGCTGTCGATGGTGCAATGCCGACATCCCGCGCTAGATCCGCTTTGTTCAATCGGTTTGCTGAACGCAGGGCGCACGCGCGCAGGAATCTCTCGAAATCCCGCAGACTGCCGACATTGGCTAAGGCACGCACATCGCGTTCCAGGTATGTCGCAAGATAGGAGTTGTAGAACGCTATCGAGTCAATGTCAGGGTTGGCATAGAGCTCTGGGAAACCACCTCGCACAATGGCCGTTTCGAGTTTGGTTTTAGGCAGCGCCTCCCGAATCTCGGCAAACGACAGCGTCTCCAGTTCCACAATGTCGGCCCTGCCTGCCAACGATTCGGAAACGTCTTTCATCAAGCTGAACTTCTGTGACCCGGTAAGCAGGAATTGCCCATTGCGTGCGCGGTCGGCATCCACTGCCACTTTGAGGTGTCGAAAAAGGCCAGGGGCATGTTGCACTTCGTCAATGATGACCGGCGGCGGGTGACGCTGAAGGAAGCGCTCCGGCTCCTTCTCGGCCTGCTCTGCTTCGGTGGGAAGGTCGAGGGACACGAACCCGTAATCCGGAAAGAGATGCAGGAAGGTTGAGGTCTTGCCAGTCTGCCGGGCACCGGTCAGGACGATCACTGGCCGCGTCTTCGCAGAGCGCTTTAGGCGGGCCTCAACATCGCGCGGAGCCACATGTGCAAAATATGCGATACAATCGCATATTTTGCAAGCCTTGGTCGGGAAATCTGAAGAATCCGAGGGAACTCAAGAGAGTATCAGGCTCCCTCTGCCTACATCATTTCGTTCAAGTCCGCCGCTGGCCGAATTTCGAAGATGCTGCCGTACTTCAGGGCCGGATGCTGTCGATGTCTGATTTCGTAATCGGCGGCACGCTATGGAATGGCACGATCTTTCTCCAGGCGCTCTTGCGGTTGTGCCCCGGGGGACACCTCATGCGTTGTGGAACCGCACGAAGCAGGCAGTGCGCTTCTTGAATTCAGGAAATCCCGCCGGCTTTGAGAGATTCTTCGCCGATAGTGAAACGATCTCCCGCCATTTTCGCTACGGCATCCCTGACTTCTTTGCTGAGGTGATGAAGGTCTACAAAAAGTATGACACCGAAATGTTGGGACCCGCACCCCGAGGCTGAACCATAGCCCGACCAATAAATTCCGCGACTTTGTTTCAGGAACTTGCGGGCCCACCCATTCTTCACTTTTGAACCCACACTCCAGTTAATGAGTGATAACGCCTGTGGCTGTTGAAAAAGTCCGTGATCGGAACAGTAGATCCAATTCCTTTTGGGACATTTGTCGGTGCAAACGACTGAGCGTTATTTGGGTTGCAAACAGCGGATTCGCGCAGCCGTAAACGATCGCATCGGGATTGAGCCGAACCCGTGAGCTTAGTTGTTCTGGAGGAGTAGCCGACCACCCGGAACGCCATAACATCTCGTGCACTTCTCAATGAGTGCCTCGGACCTCCTAATGGCAATTGCGAACGATTACCCACAGCGTTGTCTTTCGTTGGAAGTTCAGAGTGAAAGATGAATTAGCCGCGCGGGATTCCGATGCGGCGAACGAGGTCCTGAAATCTGGAGTCCTTTCGCAGAGGGTTGAGTCGGGGATCCACCCCGATCCACGGCATTCAAGTTGACCGCTCGAGGAAAGCTTGCTGCAGGGATTGCAGCGCCTTCTCGTTTTCTCCCAGTTCGGTATATGCCGCTGCAACGATGAAACGGCAGACATATCGTTGCTTCGCTTGTTCCAAAGCTCGATCGAGCACTTTCTTGGCCTTGAGTTTCTCGCCCACCTGAGCGAGCGCCGAAGCCGTGGTGGCGTTGCCACTGGGAGAATCCGCAAAGTGAACGGCATCTTCGGCGGCACGTAGCGTTTCGGCGCGTTTCCCCATTTGCGCGTAAGCCATGGCGAGAACGATATAAGGCGTGCCCGCGGCAGGTTCGAGCTCGATCGTCTTATGGCATTGATCTACGGTTTCGGGCATTCTGCCGGAGAAGTAATAAATCCACAGGGCCTCGTTACGACTTTCGACTGCAAGGGGGTCGTATAGATACGCCTGTTGTACTCGGGAGAGCGCTTCATCAAAATGCCCCAATGTGCCCAAATAATTGGCATAACCGAGCTGTGCTTCGGGAGAGCTCGGATTGATCTCTAGCGCTCTGCGATATTCCTTCTCTGCCGCTGGCCAGTCCCAGTCATAGAACAAGTGTACGTAGCCAAGCTTTACGTGCGCGCTTGCGAGATTGGGGTCGAGCTCAACCGCCTTAAGTGCAGCTTCTTTCGCGCGCGGCATCACCTCCGCAGGAGAACTGTAGTACGTGGTTGCGGCATCGTAGGCTTGGGAGAGCGCGGAATAGAGACGTGCGTCTTTGGGCTCTTCCTCTATCGCTTCTTGAAAATAGTGAATAGCCTTGGTGACGCTGTCTTTGCTGCCTTGCCCAAGCTCGTGCAGGCCGAGAAGGTATTTGTCATAGCTATCGAGATTGAGATGTGCGTTCGCATCCAATCTCGTCCTGGCGGGTAGTAGTTCAATCGACAGTGAGTCCGTCACTTTTTGCGCGATTTCGGTCTGAATAGTTAAAACATCATCCAGGGACCGTTCATAGGTCTCGGCCCACACATGCGTTTGTTGGGCTGCCTGAATGAGCTGAGCGGTAATTCGCACGCGTCCGCCAGCACGCCGAACGCTCCCCTCCATTACGTACCCCACCCCCAGTTCCCGACCAATTTCCGCGATCGACTCCTTGGTGTGTTTGTAGTGCACGATCGACGTCCGAGCGATTACTCCCAGCCTCGAAGGTTGTACCTGCCCCAACTGGGCAATCATCTCCTCTGTGAGCCCGTCGGCGAAGTAATCCTCGTTAGCATCGCCGCTCAAATTTTCAAACGGAAGAACGGCCAGCATAACCCTTTCAGGGGAAGCGTTCCGCGCCCGCCAAAAATGCAGCGTGAGCAGGCTCGCTGCTACGATGAGGACGGCGGCAATCGTCCATGGCCTGAGAATCCTCCGGCGGCTCGTCCGCAAAGTAGAGTGCGGCGAATCGGATGTCCGCGGTGCGGGTGCCGTGGATTCTGCGCTATCGCCCAGCCCCCGAACTGAGCCAACAAATCGATACCCTCGCTTCGGGATGGTCTCGATGTACTTGCGTCCGTCCGGTCCCTCTCCCAGCACCTGCCGCAGGTTGAAGACCCGTCTTGCAAGATTGTTTTCCTCGATGAAAACGCCTGGCCACACCTTTTCCAGGAGTTCCTCTTTCCCGACGATGTGTCCTGCCTTTTCGACCAGTACGACAAGCGTTTCCAGATCCTTTGGCGGCAGCGCAACAGGTTGTCCCTCGCGAACGAGGACCTTTTCCTCGGTGTCGAGCTGATAAACGCCGAATTCGTAAGTATGCTTTGTTTTCAAGGAACTGCCCACCGGAAGAAATTCTCAATAACTTCTTCAGAACTCCTCAAAGACATTCCAACCACCTTCTCGGTACGTTGCTGAGAACACAGCAAGCGGGACTCGGCATTAAGCCAGCAGATGTGGCCGATTTTATCCCATTCTGGCGGGTTTAGGAACGAGGGGTTGAACAACCAAATCACATTGCTCACGGGAGGGTTCGACAATGAAGATCGCACGAATTGCAAAGTATTCGGTCATGGCTTTGATTCTGGGTGCCATGGCTCCTGGACGCGTCACGGCGCAATCTACCCATAACCACGCAGCAAGTTCGAAGGTTCAACATCTTACCACGGCTCAGGGCGCACTTCTCCAAGCGGTACGCGAGTCAACAGCAAGGTTCAAAGATGTCTCGGTAGCAGAGGCCGAGGGGTACTCCCTTTTGTTCGGCTGCGTGACCGGCCCCGATTCGGGAGCGATGGGACTTCACTACGTGAACATGGCTCTGGTGGGCAGCGGCGGCATCGACGCCACTAAGCCCCAAATCGTCATTTACGAACCGCAACCTGACGGCCATCTTCAATTGATTGGCGCCGATTTTCTGGTCCTGGCCGATCAATGGGACAATGCCCATCCTGGGCAAGGCGCGCCGCAGCTCATGGGCCAGCTTTATCACTACTTCGAAAGTCCTAATCGCTTCGGTCTGCCGCCGTTCTACACCCTGCACGTTTGGGCGTGGAAGCCAAATCCAAACGGCGCATTTGTCAACTGGCACCCAAACGTCTCCTGCGCGGCATTTTCGGGGGGTCAAGCTCCGTAAGCCAGGTCCAAAGGAACAGAAAAAGAAACGAAAATGGAGGAGTCAAAATGATGCGACATTTACTGGTCCTTACCGCCATTGCTTTGCTGGGAATCACTGCTGGGCATACCGCTCCTTCAGACTGGGCGATCAATGCCACGGCCATTGAGGCATGTAGTTGTCCTCACTTCTGCATGTGCTATTTCAACTCGCATCCGGCGGCGCACCACGATCATGGCAAGATGGAACACTACTGTCGGTTCAACATCGCGTACAAGATCAACAAGGGAAATTACGGGCCTACTGATCTGAGCGACGCCAAGTTCTGGCTGAGCGGCGATCTTGGTGGCGATTTCTCAACGAGACACATGGATTGGGTGGTCGTTACCTTTGACAAATCCGTCACGGGTGAACAACGGCGGGCTCTGACGGAGATCTTTCCGCATGTCTTTCCGGTTAAATGGAAATCGTTCCAAGTAGCCGAAGGCAGCATTGACACGTGGACGTTCGATAAAGATCAGGCCCATGCGACTCTGAACGGCGGCAAAACCGCAGAGGTCAAGCTGAAGAGTTTCCACGGAATGACCGATGGACCCGTCGTGCTCAAAAACGTGAAGTACTGGGGAACGCCACGCAATGACGGCTTCATCATGATGCCGAACGAG
>JAUTWY010000554.1 GCA_030838305.1 Acidobacteriaceae bacterium | reverse complement strand
CCGGTAGTTTGGGCGCGGGTAATTGCACCGAGGGCGTGCTGGATACTCGACTCGTTGGGAGCGCTGCCGCCTCAGGATGCGTCTCCGTGAGTTTCTTTGGCACATCTGCGACGTTTGCTGGGGTGCTGTGCTTTGCATCGTTTACATCGTTCTCCGCAGTATGCTCCTCCGCGGTTTGGCCAGGCGCAGTCTGGTCTGGACTTGCGGAAGGACCCTCGACTGGCGGGACTTGCTCCTCGGTGGTTGTTTCCGGATTTTTCTGAGGTTTCGCTGTTGGGTCAAGCACGGGGAGGACGCGAATCTGCGAAGGATCCGTTGTCGCATCCGGGATATTCACCGGCACTGGAAGTTTATATTCGTCACCCGACTGTCCAAAGCTGTCGTGCAGTGTCACGGCCTGGGGCAAAGGTGCAGGCGGAGGGTTCAGCAAACGAGTTCCTGTCCATACGATCTTGCGGTAGAACGTCTGCAAGCTTTGGCGCGTTCGTGGCACTGCTCCCACACCCACGCAAGCTAGCACCAAGGCTGCGAACAGAAATATTTTGCCCAGCTTGGGACGCGCCCTGGGCGGTGCCGAGACCCGCTCCGACTTTCCTGAGATATGGGCGAAAACGGTGGCTTCCGATTCAGTGTCATGACGCGATTCTTTCCTGCCGAGGGCTTTTCCTTCTTCTGCCGGGGGCGCTGCGGACGGACCGCTGTAGGACCGCGTTTCTCCGTACGATAGCAATTCGCTTTTTGCCGGAGCAGTAGCTGCAGCCTGTGGTGCTGATCGCGTCAACCGGGCTTGCAGCATTGCCCATCCGGTGAGAGGCTCCTTCGCTTTAAGCGGCGGCGCGGGAGAGGCAGCAGTGGTGGGCTCCAACTCGGTGACCGCGCTGGCTTCTCGCGAGGAGAGCTCTTCCGATGTCTTCGCCTCAGACTTGGTGTCTAACTGCGCTGCTGGAGTGGAACGGGGCAATTGCAAAGATACTTCCATGGGGACTTGCACGGGCTGTTTCACGGAGGCGGGGACCGAAACCGCACCAGCCGATGCTGCAGCAGCGAAGGCGGCCGTTCCTGACGCCTCGCGTGGCGGGAGCGCCTGCAACTTTGATCGAAGAAGCTCGCAAGCGGTGCTCATGGTGTCCCGCACCTGCTCGACGCGAATCGGTTTTAGCAGAATTGAATTGGCTCCGGCCTGCAGGGCTTCTGGCCGCCTGGCATCATCGCTGACAATCGCCAGGGTTAACGGGCGTTGCGCTGCCTTCAGGTCCCGGGCCGTCTTTAAGAGGAACGCCGCCTCGGGCTGATTGTCCCAATCGGTGATCACGATCTGGAACGACTGGGTGGTGACTTTTTCTACCGCATCCACGCCGCTTTGGCAGTACTCTCCCTCGATCCCCAGATCGGCGAGAACCTGCCAGATGGGCTGGACCAACTCCGCATTCGAAGAGAATAAGAGGCAGCGCAAGGGCATCATCCCATTCCAGATTAGGCAGGCGCAGTAACCTCGGCAAGTTACCGAGGTGGAATGCAGTTCCAAATTAAGAATGGCCCAATGTCCCCCTGGTACATGTCCTTCCGGAGAGCCGCATGCGACATTAGGACGTTCTGCTCAGTCGCGCGTGCTGGCGGGTTCGGTCCGGGCAGTGCGCTAGAATGCTGAGTCGTTCTGGACCGTAGGTTCTACGATCTATGCAGACTGCAGACGTTGTGATCATCGGAGGGGGGATCGTCGGCTCCAGCATCGCCTATCACCTGACAGCGACTGGCTGCCGCAACGTTCTGGTTGTCGAGCGCGAAGCGGCGCAGGGGAAGGGATCTACCGGCAAGAGCATGGGTGGTGTGCGGGCTCAGTTTTCTACGCCAGTCAGCATCCAGATGTCGCTCTACTCGATTCCTTTCTATGCCAGCTTCGAGGAGTGTCTGGGGTATCCGTGCGATTACCGGCCGCAGGGCTACCTGTTTTGCGCTACATCGGAGCCGCAGATGGCGTATCTGCGGGCAAACTACACTCAGCAAGTGAAGATGGGTTTGAAGGATGTGCGAGTCGTGGGGGGCGAGGAAATCCGCAGCATGTTTCCCCAATTGCGTGGCGACGACATCATTGGCGGAACTTTTTGTTCCACGGATGGCTTCGTTGATCCTTACAGTGCGATGAACGGATTCATGTCCTGGGCAGTCGAGCATGGCGCAGCATTGTGGAAGAGCACGGCGGTCACCGCAATTGCGCGAGATGCAACCGGGATTGCGTCGGTTGAAACGACACGTGGCTCGGTGGCCACTCGCAAAGTGGTAAACTGCGCGGGCGCATGGGCTGCGGACATCGCCAACCTTGTGGGTTTGGAGTTACCGGTTCAGCCGCTGCGGCGCATGCTGGTTCCGAGCGAGCCCTTTGACGAGTTTCCGCACACTGCGCCGATGATCATTGATATGTCGAACGGATTTCACTTTCGCCCGGAGGCTCGCGGCTTTCTGCTGGCGTGGAACGATCCCGAAGAAACGCCCGGTTTTAAGACCGATTTCGATCCTGCGTTTGTAGAGAAAATTCTGACTCGTGCGGCCAACCGTGTGCCCTGCTTCGCCAACCTTCCAGTGAACCCAAAACGCGCATGGGCTGGCCTGTATGAAATGACGCCTGACCATCATCCCATCCTGGGGGAAGCGCCGGGAGTGCCGGGCTTTTTTCTGGCGAACGGTTTTAGCGGGCACGGCGTGATGCACGCACCAGCGACGGGAAAGATTCTTGGCGATCTGCTTCTCACGGGCACGACGGACATGATCGATGTGTCGTTGCTCAACCTCTCACGCTTCGCCGAGGGCCGTCTGATCCACGAGACTGCCGTGCTGTGAGTGTCATACGTTTTTGAAAGGCGCGGCTTTTGGCCACGCCGTAAGTTCTTACCCACGAAAACCATGGCCCTGCAAGAAGACAACTACTGGCTCACTACCGCCGCATTTCCCAAACTGGAATCCCGTCCGCTGCCGGAGCGTGTGGACATTACTGTCATTGGCGCAGGCTACACCGGACTCTCGGCTGCCCGCACGCTGGCGAAGCGTGGCGCGAAAGTCGCCGTGCTCGAATCGGAAACCATCGGCTGGGGAGCCAGTTCCCGCAACGGCGGCATGGTGCTGACCGGCATGAAGCTGGGCGTCAACAGACTCATCTCGATGTACGGACGCGAGTGCACTCAGCGCATGTACGCCGCATCGCTCGCCACCATCGATTGCGTCGAGCGGATTGTCCGGGAAGAAGCAATTGAGTGCGACTTCTCCCGCTGCGGCCACCTTGAAGTGGCGTGCAAGCAGAAGCATTTCGACGACTATGCGCGCCAGGCCGAGGTGATCGCGCGGGAGTTCAATCATGACATGCGTGTCGTGCGCAGAAATGAGCTGAATGCTGAAATCGGATCGAACATTTATTACGGCGGCATGGTGGACGAAGTCAGCGCGGGGTTGAATCCCGCGCGCTACGTTGCTGGACTGGGGCGCGCCGCGATGAAAGTGGGCGCGGAAGTCTTCGAGCACACGCGCGTCCTAGGACTGCAGCGCCAATCAAGGCAGGGGGAATCGGGATGGAAGGTTGCGACCTCGCGAGGGGCAGTGTGGGCACGCGAAGTGTTCGTTGGGACTAGCGGCTATACCTCCGGCGCAACGCCTGCGCTGCAGAAGAAACTCATTCCGATTGGCTCATACATTATCACGACGGAAATCCTGTCGGAGGCGCTGGCGCATGAACTCAGTCCGCGCAACCGCATGATTTATGACTCGAAGAATTATCTCTATTACTATCGGCTCACACCCGACCGCCGGATGCTGTTCGGTGGACGCGCGGCGTTTTTCCCCGAGACCGATCAGACGATCCGCAAGAGCGCCGAGATTCTGCGGCACGGCATGATCCATGTCTATCCCCAACTGCGCGACGCAAAGATCGATTATGTCTGGGGCGGCACGCTCGACTTCGCCTTCGACATCATGCCTCATGCGGGGCAGATCGATGGCATGTATTACGCGGTCGGCTACGCCGGACACGGCGTTGCCATGGCCACGTACCAAGGCCAGAAGATGGCAGAGTTGATTTCAGGGGATAAGTCGGAGAATCCATTCGTAGGGATTCCATTTCCGGGCGCGCCGCTCGGGTTGTACAACGGGAAGCCGTGGTTTCTGCCGTTCGCGGGGATGTGGTACAAGTTTCTGGACTGGGTAAGCTGAGAATAGTTTAGCTGGAGCCACATGGATATTTGGACAGGCCTCGCTTGTTTAAAAGCAAATCCCACGGTCAAAGTTTTCGTCGATTCGGCAATGGAAAAGGTGCCTACGTAAATGTCGTCGCTTGCGTTGAATCAAAGGCGGCGTTTGAGGAGCGAGTAAAGCGGCACGCAGAAGGAATGGACTGCCTACTGGTCGAGCTTGAACACGTGCAACTCGTGGAAGCAAGAATGAGAGAAGAAGACTATCCTGAAGAGCTGATAACTATGCGCGAAACTGCCGCGCGTCAAACAGCCGACACCGTCTTTGGGACGTTCCACACCTGGCATCAGGAGGATTTGAACTAAGTCGGTAAGCGGAATGGGTTTCGAATAGTTAATCGTTTCTCGATGATCTGGCCGTCCTGCAAGTCTTCCGAATAAAGCGTTGCGCAGTTTACTTCGAGGGCTGAAGAGGCAATCAGCGCGTCATCGATGCCGAATCCGTACTGCCGCGCAATCTTCAGCGCCGTCTCATGCGTATCAACCGTGATTGCCAGGGGCGAAGGGAATAAGATTCGAACCGCATCGAGCGCTTCGCTCACGTCTTCCCAAGGCATGCGCATCTTACGTCGTGCGATCGCGACGAATTCATTCAAAACTTGAACGCTGATTGCTCCGCCTTGCCCTACTAACTGTTGAGCCCGCTCCCTACGGGAATCGCCGCTCACCATCGCGTAGATCAGCACGTTAGAGTCGAAGAAGACCTTATCGGGCATTCGCTTCTTCGCGGTCGAAGACAAACCCGGCCGGCAAAGGACGGCTCAACTTGCGCAGGCGGGCGAGCGCCCGCTGGCGCGCTTGGTCAGGGCTTACCTCGAAGGTTCGCCGGTCAGCAACTCGAATCTCGATGCGGTCGCCTTCTTTGAGCTTAAGTGCCTCGACAACCGCGGCGGGCAGGCGTATTGCCAGGCTGTTTCCCCATTTCGAAACCTGCATAGCTCTCCTTGGATATACATATATAATTACTTATCTAGCGGGGGCTAAGTGCAATCATTCCGTATACCGTCGGTCCCAGCACCATCGCGATAGCACCGCCAATCAAAGCGAACCGGTCGCTACCGAGTAGCGCCACCAGCGCCATCACGACGGGCGCAGCCACAACGTAGAACAGTCCCATTCGTCCGCCGGGAATTAGAAACGGGCGCGGCATGCCCGGCTGCGTGCGCCGCAGTTTCCAGGCCGAGAGCACCGTCAACACGGTGGTTGCGGAGCGCAGCCAAATATATACCGAGATGAGTTGGCCAAGGCTTTGCCACGCCAGCAGCGCGTAGATGATCGCGGACACCACAATCGCCAGCCAGGGCGTGCCGTAGCGCGAATGCTTACGCGTCAGCGCTGTCGGAAGATATCCATCTTCCGCCATGGCGAAAGGCATGCGCGTCGTCGTAAGCACGGTGCTGTTGAGGAGCGCGACGTTCGCGACCATTGCAGCCAGTGTCATCCAAGTGCCGAGCCACGGTCCGCCAATTATTTTCGCCGCTTCCGAAAAAAAGCCGGTGTGCCAGTTCTGCCACTCTCCCGCCGAAGCCAGCCCCGCAAGCGTGGGGAGAAAGTACGCTGCAATCGACAGCGGCACGACCAGGGCCAACGCTCGGGGATAGGACCGTCGCGGGTTCTCGACTTCCTCCGCCACTGTGGAAAGTTGTTCGTATCCGGAATACAGCCACAGCCCCAGCGCCAGCCCTACTCCGAACACCTTGAAGGTTGGCTGGTGCGGCGGAATTAACGGCACGAACGAATTGTGATGCCAGTGCATGAACGCGATCATGACCATCGTCACCACCGGCAGAAAGATGAAAATCTCGAGCGCCGTCGCAACCTTGCCAACCATCTGAATGCCGCGCACGTTGATCCACGTAATCACGGCAATCAGTGCCAGGGAAACGAGGTAGTGCTTCCATCCTGTGATCGAAGGGAAGTAGTACACAAGATAGTCAGTGAAGAGAACAGCGTAGGCTCCGCCCAACAGGAACGACGCTGACCAGTTCCACCATCCCGCAAGAAATCCCCAGAAATCTCCGAAGGCTGCGCGGGTCCAGCGGTAGAAGCCGCCCTCGACGGGCATGGCGGTGGTGAGTTCTGCCGATACCAGCGAGACCGGGATACACCAGAAAAACGGCAGCACCAGCAGGTAAATCAGCGTCAGCCCGGGCCCCGACGTGGTGACCATGTCTTCGAGTCCGAATGGTCCGCCCGTGGTGTAGGAGAACATCACGAAGACGAGATAGAAGAGACTGGCTTTCTGGAGCGCGAAGGATTTGGTTTGAGTCGTCAAAGAAAAATTGCTGATTGTTGATTTTTGATTGTCGATTGAAAATCCCAGCGTGTGGTGCTCTTAATTAGCACTCAGCACTCAGCATTCAGCGCTCATAAATCAACAATCTACGCTGCTAGCACACCCGACAGCGCGCCTTCGAGTTCCAGAAGTCTGCGCTTCACATCCAGACCGCCGCCGTAGCCGCAGAGCGTGCGGTCGGAGGCGATTACGCGATGGCAGGGCACGACAATGGCAATTGGGTTGCGATTGTTGGCCATGCCGACGGCGCGAAAGGCATTCGGCTTACTGACAGCGCGGGCAATATCGCCATAGCTGCGAGTTTCTCCGTAAGGGATCGCGAGCAGGGCGCGCCAGCAGGAGCGTTGGAAATCTGTGCCGCGCAGATCGAGAGGGAAGGTGAAATCGCGGCGTTCGCCAGCGAAATACTCCTCGAGCTCATTCACGTAAGGACGCATCAGTCTCGCAGCGCTCTCGAAGGTGAAGCCTTTTTGTTCTTCCCGAAGATGGCGTGGATTGGGGCGAATCGATTGCTGTCCCGGCAATCGTGCGTCAAATTCCAGGGCAACGAGGCCCTGACGGGAAGCCGCCAGAAACAGCGGCCCGATCGCCGATTCCATGTTGAAGCAGTGAAGCAGTTCCATGGGGCGCT
>JAUTWY010000511.1 GCA_030838305.1 Acidobacteriaceae bacterium | reverse complement strand
CGCGCCCCTCCAGAAAATAATAGTAATTGCCGTCCGGCGACCAATTTCCGCAGCGCTGGAAGGATGACTCTTTCCAGTCCGGAAAAAGCGGGTGAATCCCTTTGCCATTCGCGTCCATTTCCCAAATCGAGCTGGAATCGATTCTTGGGTCATGAAGATCAAAGCGGATCCGCCGGCCATCCGGCGAATACCGAATGCAAAACACGAGGCCGGAAACCTTTGCAAGTTGATGAGGCTCGCTTCCATCTTTGTTCGCCATCATTATGTTGCCCATGTTGCCCGCATCCGCGTACATGATGTGTGTCCCATCCGGCGTCCAAGTTGCGAGGATCGCCCTGATGTTTCCGACGGGGTGGGGCGCACCTGCCGGCAGTGGCTGCACCCAGAGTTGGATTTCCGACCCGGCCCTGACGCCTTTCGAGACCAATAGCTCCGAGCGATCTGGGGAGACGGGGCTTACGGCCCAAACATCCTGGAGTGTAGTTGTAATCCAAGTGGTCTCTCCGCCCGCAGCCGACACTTGAGCGATCCCAGAGCCCGTGGTATCAGGCATCCCTTCGATGAAATAAAGATGGACGCCGTCGGTGACCGGCGGATTTATCGGGTTCTTCGCCTTACCGTCGTTGGTGATTCGAACGATATTGGTGACTGTTGGCGGTTGCGGCTGGCTGCGCCAGACGGCCGCGCAAATCAGAACGATGACCACAACGCCAGCGATGAAGGCACTGCGCCTCAAAAAGCTTTTGGCGGAAGATCCCTGAGGAGTGCTCGGACCGGGAATTCCGCTCTCCTCGCCCTTCGGCCTTTCGACCGTTGCTATGAATTTGTAACCCCGTCGGGGAACAGTCTCGATGAAGGTAGGATTATCGGCGGAATCGCCTAGCGTTTCGCGCAGCCGTTTGATGGCGGTATTCAAGCCGGTTTCGAAATCAACAAAAGTGTCTTCATGCCAGAGTGTTGAGCGTAGTTCTTCCCGGCTTACGATTTCGCCGTGATGCTCAATCAGTTTGAGTAATACCTGGTAGGGCTGTTCCTGAAGCCGCAGTTTTACACCGTTCTTGCGCAGCTCGCCAGCTCGCAAATCGAGCTCGAATACTCCAAAGTGGCAGACGGAAGGGTTTTGGGGAGACACAACCACACCTAAAGTCGCAAACTGCCGGTAGTCTAGCACCGTTTCCGCAACGAAGCGCGCCACCTTCGGCTGTAACCAACTGCGAAATCGGAACTTCGTAGGCCACAGACATTCCAGACAGCTGTCAGACCCCGTCCATTGAACGGCATTCCCTCCTGACCAATTCTCGGCGCTACCGAAACCGCCGTTGAGGTGAGTGCCGTGAAAAAAGCGATTTGCTTCTGCCTGGTATGGATGTTTTCGCAGAGTTCGGGTCAAGCTCAATCAGGTCCTAACGCGACAAGGTCAGGGGCGAATGACCGGATTCGCTCGTCTTTGGTCGCCGCGCTCCCCTCACAACCACGCACCGGCGTAGAGCCATACCGATCAACCCCGACGCAGCAATTCGTGTGCAACACAGGATATAAGCAAAAGGAGTGCAACGAAGAGACGGTGGTCCTCAGAAAGGCGCTGGCAAACTATCCCGTAGCGCAACTCGGGAATTGGACCTGGATATTGGTGCGCTCCGAGGACTGGAAGGCTATTAAGCTCCTCAGGGGACTTGATCCAGACAGCCCAGCGTTTACGTTCTATCCGAAGCGCGAGACGTTCATTGAAGAGGCGCTAGTGACACAAGTACCTGTACGAGCCCGCGAATTGCTATTGAAGTGGGACATGAATAGGAGGGACCTTCTCGATCTCGCGGTCCGCCACGAACTTGGGCATGCGCTCTGCAACGACGCGAACGAAGGGAATGCCGATCGGGTGGCGAGACTTCTAGAACAGAAAAAAGAGATCTCCTGTGAAACAACGTCGAGGCAAAAGCGCGACCACCACGAATAGACGAGTGACAAACAACGCTTGGCAGGGCCCCTGGAGAACGACTTCAGGTTTGGGGACTTACTGGCATTAAACACCTGAAGCGCGGGCGAAGGCTCTTGCATCGAACACGAAGTGATTGCATGCCAGAAATGCCGAAGACATTGTTTCGGCAGTGACAGGCGTAAGTCTCGAGTGACGGGGAATCCTGAAGTAATCGACCATGAAAGGAAACGCTCCTCTATTTTCTCATTTGCGGTTTGTCAGGTTGGAAGGCGCGGATCACGGGAAGTGACCCTGTAGGAAATTCCAGCAGATCAGAGCGCACGCGAGCGATAGAAGCGCCTTGTGCATATCTGCCCTTTTCTCATACCGCAGACGAAGACGACGGAACTGGTTCAACCACGCGAAGGTACGTTCTATGACCCAGCGCCAACGTCCCAAACCGCTGCCGTTTTCCGTATTGCGCATTGCGAGTAGCGGCGTGATATGACGTGCACGCAGAGCACGGCGGATTTTCTCTGCGTCGTAGGCCCGATCTCCCAGTAGGCAATCGGGGCGACGGCGCGGCCGACGACGCAGGCCTTGCAGCGGGGGAATGGCATCGAGCAGCGGCAACGCCTGGGTTGAGTCGTGGCAATTCGCGCCGGTCAGTTCGATCGCTACTGGAATGCCACGCCCGTCACAGATCAAGTGGCGCTTGCTGCCCCGTTTAGCTCGATCGGTCGGATTCGCCCCAGTTTGCGGCCCCCAAAAACTGCTCGCACCGAACAACTATCAACAACCGCATGGGACCAGTCG
>JAUTWY010000496.1 GCA_030838305.1 Acidobacteriaceae bacterium | reverse complement strand
AGTCCAGGCGATTGCCTACACCATATAGCGTCGCCGCCACATGCTTGCACATCCCCGCCCAATCTGGGCACGAGCAGGACATGTCGATTTCATGAGGACCCGGAAATAGGCCACTGCTGCGTTCCGTGACGACGGCCATGACGTCATTGGATAGTCTCCCCTGCAGCAATTCCACCAGCGAGCCAATCCGTTGTCCGCACTTCGATCGAATCGCTTTCCAGGAGTGTCCCTTCAGAGGTTTGATTTTGATTGCGATGCGGTAAAGTTCCGACCCGCAGACAATCGAAGTCACTTTTCCCGCTTCAATGTGCAGGTCCAACACCGATCCGCTGCGAATGTAGGTTCGGCCGCGAGGCAACCGGTTGCTGAAATCGCTGTACGATTCCAGATTGTCACACCAGGCCCGGCCCCAGAAAGTCGTGGAGATCTTGCGGCCGGCAATGCTCACCGGAGAAAACTTCTGGCCCTTTTTGGCCAGCTTTTCCATCTTGCGCATGGCCTTAGCGCGACGCTCTCCCACGGGAACGTAAGGTCGGTAACTCCACCAGGACATGACGCGCTCCTTTCAGGCGCTCACAATTCCATTGCCTTGCTCATGTCCAGCGACACAAAGCGAAGCAACTGGTCATTGCTCATCTCCGTCAGCAGCGCCTCCGCGCCGCCATCCAGTAACTGCCGGGACAAGTCCGTCTTTTGCGCGATCAATTCGTCGATCTTATCTTCCACGGTGCCGCGGCATACGAATTTATGAACCAAGACGTTGCGTTTCTGGCCGATGCGGAACGCCCGGTCCGTTGCTTGATTCTCCACGGACGGATTCCACCAGCGATCGAAGTGGATGACGTAAGATGCGGCGGTAAGGTTCAGCCCCGTGCCACCCGCTTTGAGAGAAAGAACAAAAAACGGCGGGCCGTCTTCGCTTTGAAACACTTCCACCAATTCGCGCCTTTTTCCCACGGGTGTTTGCCCATGCAGCACCAGGCCCGGCTTGCCGAAGATCTCTCGAAGAAACTCCGCCAGCGGTGCGGCGATTTCACGAAACTGAGAGAAGATCAGCACCTTCTCCTGGCGTTCCGCCAATTCCCGGCAAATTTCGGCCAGCCTTTGAAACTTTCCGCTATGTTCCGCGGCGTAAGTATTATCTCCAGTGAGTTGCGAAGGATGATTGCATATTTGTTTCAGCCGCATCAAGTAGGACAGAACGATCCCGCGCCTCTTAATGCCGTCAGCCTGGCCGATTTGCTGGGCGAGTTCTTTGACCGCTTGCTGATACAAAGCGGCCTGCTGTTTGCTCAGCCCACAAAAGGCGTTGACTTCCGTCTTCTCCGGGAGGTCGGAGATAATACGCTTGTCCGTCTTGAGCCGCCGCAGGATATAGGGTTGCACCAACCGGCGCAGGGGTCCATATGAATTGCCCTCGTGAGCGTTCATTTGCTTCACAAAGCGCGCAAAGGCCTTGGCTCCCCCCAGCAAGCTGGGGTTGAGAAAATCGAACAGGGACCACAAATCCGATAGCCGATTTTCCACCGGCGTCCCTGTCAGCGCGATCCTGCATCCGCAACGCAGCTCCTTTACAGCTCTGGCTTGACGCGTGCCAGCGTTCTTGATCGTCTGTGCTTCGTCGAGGATCGCCAACCGCCATTCGCGCTGACGGAGAGAATCCAGCCTTACCAGCATCGCGTAGGTGGTAATCACCAAATCGCAGTCCCCAAAGCTATCCAGCGCTTTCCCCTCGCCGTTGTTCTCGGAGGGATGCGCAATGAACATTGATAACGATGGAGCAAAACGAGAGATTTCCGCTTTCCAATTGGCGATCAGCGATGCCGGAACAACTAACAAGCTGGGGTTCTCTCTCTGGGTGGACTCATGTTTCAAGTGGAGCAGCAAGGCGAGGACCTGAATCGTTTTGCCCAGTCCCATGTCGTCCGCCAGGCATGGTCCCAATCCCAATCTGGTCATGAATCGGAGCCAATGAACACCGGCTTGTTGATATGGCCGAAGCTCCGTCCTCATTCCGGGCGGCGTGGCATCAGGTGCGCGCCCGGGCTGGCGCAATTCCTGAAGTATTTTCTCCAGATCCGGACCCGCGGAAATCCCAACCCATTCCTTGGCTTCCTCAGGTACGACCGCAGCTGCATCGCCTTGCAGATTTGCGCCCGACAGCATGCGCATGCCCTCAAAAAAGGAGATGCCTCCGTCCTGCGCCGCCCGTTCGACATTTTTCCAGTGTTTCAAAGCTTCCGCCAATTTATCGCGGTCCAGCTCCACCCATTTTCCCTTGAGGGAGACCAAGCCGCCCGAGGAGTCGAGGATGGCGCGCAATTCTTTTTCATCCAGTGGCTGTCCGTCGAATGTCACGGCGACGGAAAAATCCAGCAGCGCATCGGCGCTGATCATTGTCTTGTTGCCCACGGTTACACTAACGACGGGCCGCGGTGGCCTCGAGGCTTTCCACCAATCGGGAACACGCACCATCAGCCCGCTCTCTTCAAGTGCGGGGATATCCTTCAAAAGTTTATAAGCGTCGGTTGGTGTCCATGCCAAAGGATTGTAGATGTCGCCGGCCTCGACCATTTCCTTTACCCACGCAATTCGTTCGGCTGCGTGGTGAATCGGTTGCAACAGAGAAAGCAGTGCAGCGCGGTTCTTCGCGCCGGCGTACTCTTGCCACGCCCGTCCCAATGGCATGTGCTGCGCCCGTCCCTGCGCGGAAAGCCGGCTCGAGTACGACGCCAGGAAAGCGAACGGATAGTCGGGATCGCGCTTGTTTTCCGCCAAGTGAAACGACACCCTCCCGACCGTCCGCCACAGTGGATTCCGTTCTTGAAGGTATTCCTGCACGCCTTGGCCAGACGCTTGCACTTCCTTTCGCACCAATGTATCTAAGTCCGCCCACCACTCCTTCAGTAAGCCGGGATTAAGGTACTCCAAACCGCGCATGGGGGGCGCCGACAGAACCATTGCCGCCAAATCGCCCTCCGTAGGCGGGGAGACGGGCGGGAACTCTGCCTGCCCGGCTACCTCTGGTGTGTGGCAAAGCTGGGTCAGGTACGCGCGGCCTAAATCGCGTGCGAAGGAAAACTCCGCTGGCAAACTTGTCTGCAATTCAGCCGTGGATAAATGAAGGATGCCGCGCGATAGACTCTCGGTGAACGCCTCGGTGATTCGCTTGGGCGCTCCTTCGTCGCTATCCGGAGCAGCTTCTACGAACAAACGTCCATGAGGAGAGATGCACAGGTTCATCGGCATCCTGAATTATAGTTTCAACCGGCGCGACGCGTCACCCCGCACTCGAATCCTATCGACGCTCCGAAGGCCGGTCACGGATAACGCCTGCGACGATTGGTGCGGGGCCGAAGTTCTAAAATCCCTAGCGATCAAACTTCTGGACGGGCCTCAGGCATTTTCGTCTTGTTAGATTGTAGGATGACGA
>JAUTWY010000489.1 GCA_030838305.1 Acidobacteriaceae bacterium | reverse complement strand
CCAGTTTTCAGGGCTTGCCAACTATCGAAGCCTTGCTGTCTTGCGACCATTTCTTGCGCATCGCTGAGCTTAAAGCTCGCTGCAAGAATCTCGAAGTCGGGCATATTCAGGAAACGAGGCAAATGCTCGCGGATTTGTGCGGCGACGGGATAGTGGCGTTCGCGATGCCACCGCAATATGAGCTTGGCTTGCTTTTTGAGGTTCTCTAGATTGGGCATGTAGGCCTCCACGATGAGATCGTAGGTGGGCATTGCCCTTCGGCGACGTGCCGTTGCATCCTACATGCGCAGATTGCAGTATCTGCGGCGGTGTCAGCAGTTGTCAATTGAGAACGCCGCCGCGCTACACATTGTTGGGCCGCACTTGCGCATTTTGTCGTATCACGGGCTACCCTGAAATAATCCCAAGGTAAGGTTTGCCGACGATTCGCCCAGAGCCTCGTCCGTCGCTTCCCTCAATCAGTTTTAAAATTCAGGTGCGGAGAGATAGAAAAAAAGAGAGGGTGGGAGCCTTCCGTGCTCGCTTTTTCCCCGGATACGCGCAGTTACTTCAGCTTGGCATACTCGGCCTTCGCTGCGATGAGGATCGGAATGTCTGGGTCAGCGTCCTTCCATAGTCTGAAGAAATCCTGATAGGCGGCTCGGGATTGGACGGTTTTGTCCTGTAGTGCATAAGCGCGGCCGAGCTGAAGTCGTGCCAGCGCGCCCAATGGGGAATTCAGAGCGACACCACGGTGTTCCAAGAACTTTTGAAACTCCGCAGCCGCTTCTCTGCCCTGATGCAGCGAGAGGTAAATTTGACCGCGAATGTACACCGGATACAGAGACCCGCCGACCTCGAACTGGGGAAGCGGTGAGCCGAGTTCGTACAGAGAAGTCGTGCGGAGGTCTTCGAGAGCCTTCCCCAAATTGTCGCGTCTAATTTCGATCGAAGCATAGATGGCCGGCAACCAATAGCGATTTATCGCTGTATTGAGAGGAAAGCGTTCGGCTAAATCGCGTGCCATCCGCTCTGCGCTGTTGATATCTCCAATGCGAGAAAATGCCAGAGCAGCGAGAACGCTTACATCTCGAGTGGGGCCTTCGGCCAGCGCAGGGGCGATTTCCTGGCGCGAACGCGCCATGTTGTCAAATTCAGCTTCGCGCAGGGCTGCATTCATTCGCCATGCCGCCGCGGTTTCTTTTGACTCGCTGCCGCGAGCCGACTCGATCGCGCGTTGGGAAAGTCTACGCGCGCCTCCCAGGCGTCCGTAGAAGGCCTCGGTGTCTGAGGCGAACGAAAGGAGCACGTCCTCTCCTGGTTTGCCCATAGCCGCGTCGACTTGCCGCTGCATCTCCGCCGCGTCGTTCTCCAGAAAAGCCGCTCCGTAGCGATTTCCGTGCAGGAATGGGTTGTCAACTTTGTGTGCTAGAGCCTGCTCATACTTTGCCCTCGCTTCGTCCAGATTATTCACCGCGGGATACAGACCCACAAGGTTGGTGAAGGCGGCCGCACTGCCCGGGTTTAAGCGCAGGTCCTCAAGACTCGCGGTAATCCCTTTTTCGTACTGTCCCAAATACGTGTAATCGACTCCCAAATTGCCGAAAGGTTCGCTGTTGCGCGGGTAGGTCTGGGCCCACAACTCATAGGTTTGGATAGCTTTTTCGAGTTCGCCGGTGACGAGCAGATAGTAGGAGCTCGAGATACGGAATTTTTCTCGCTCGCTCACCTTGTCGCGCAAATCATAAGCCTTCTGCAAGTTTTCCGTCGCTAGGCCAGGCTCTCTAAGATTGGAGTACGATATCCCCAGCGCTTGGTAAGCGGCAGCGAAATTCGGGTCAAGTTCGATGGCGTGCTTGAAGAAAGGAATTGCTGCAGCGCTGCCCTTCTCCTGCAGAGTTTTAACGCCCCCTGATAGGGCCTTCAGCGCTTCTAGAGAGGGTGTCGTGGCTTGATCAAGGGGTGCGTCGAACTTCTCCACGGTGCTGAGCGACTCGCCGAGCTTCTCCCGCAGTTTCGTCGCCGCTTCGTCTAGGGCTTTCAGAATGTGTTCTTTGTTTTCCGCGGTGACCTGTTCTTGTGCCAGGGGATCGCCTGTCTTGCAATTGATTGCTTGGAGCCCGATCACGTACTGACTGCCAAGGCTTGCAATTGAGCCCGAAATGTACGCCTTACCTCCTGCGCGCTGGCAGAGATCACTCGCGACGTCCGGCGCCAGCCTGCTATCTGGCGCCTTCGCCATCAGCTTCAGTGTGGCCCGGGTTCTCGCGTTCGAAAGAATGTTAAGGAACGGAGACTGTGCCAACTGTACGGAAATTGCCTGCTTCAAGGTGTCGTCGAAGACTGGGTCACCGGTCGTGTTGGCGAAGTCCGCCAGCACAAGCATGTCCTCACCCATCAGCTTGGGTGTGCGGTGGAAGTACAGGTAGCTGCCCACGGCAAGCACCGTCAGCGCTAGGGCCGCGGAGAGGAAGACCTTCCAGGGCTGTCCGGGGCGCACCATAGCCGTCGCCCCTGTTGTTGCGGATAACCGCGCCGCGCTTGAACCGCCCTGCAGCCGCTGCAGGTCATTCCGAATCTCGGCCACACTCTGGTAGCGAAGCTTGCGGTCTTTCTCCAGCGCCTTGTCGACGATGTTTGCAAACTCTAGAGGCAGACCGGGGCTCAACACTGATAAGGGAATTGGTGCTCGATTTAAAATCGCATCATGAACGACGGCAGCAGTATTGCCAGGGAACGCCATCCGCCCGGTCGCCATTTCATAGAGCACCGCACCGAACGAAAACAGATCCGTACGCGCATCCAACTCTTCGCCGCGTGCCTGCTCCGGCGACATGTATGCGATCGTGCCGACGGTGCTGCCCGGGCTGGTCAGCAATTCGTCGGACGTCGCTGTTGGCATCGCCGAAAGGCTAATACCTTCTGCGACGGTGGTGAGCTTCGCTAGACCAAAATCGAGGATCTTCGCGCGTCCTCGCTTCGTCACAAAAACGTTCGCAGGCTTAATGTCCCGGTGGACGATGCCTTTTTCGTGTGCCGCCTCCAGGGCATCCGCAACCCCCGTGCCCACTTCCAGCACCTGTTCGAGAGGATGCGGTCTGCCACCGATCATTTGCTTCAGCGTCTGCCCGTCCATGAACTCCATAGCGATGAACGGAGATACGCCATCTTCCGCGATTTCGTAGATTGTGCAGATGTTCGGATGGTTCAGTGCGGATGCAGCACGCGCTTCGCGCCGAAGGCGCTCCAATGCTTGCGGGTCTTTTGCCACGTCGTCAGGAAGGAATTTCAGTGCGACGTGACGACCGAGTTTAAGGTCTTCGGCTTCGTAGACCACACCCATCCCGCCGCCACCGAGTTTTCCCAACACGCGGTAGTGCGAGATGGTATGGCCAATGATCGAGGAGGAATCCGTCACTGGCCGAGCATCTTACGCCAGAGCCCCAGTGCAGACAATCGCGACCCGACGTAACCAGCCTTCTAACTAAGTGGCCATTCCTGAGACATTGTGATCGTCCCGGATGACGGGCAACCCTTCCATGATCCGGGTAAGGGAAGGGTTGCCGACATAACCGTCCAGAATGGGTGCACATCCTCTGCACCTGCTGCACAGGCTATAATTGCGCGCACACATGGCTCTAGCGGCCGGTACAAAACTCGGGCCGTATGAAATCCAGTCGCCGTTGGGCTCTGGAGGGATGGGGGAGGTTTACCGCGCCACCCAGAGCAGCCTGGGTCGTCTGGTTGCCATCAAGGTTTTGTCCCCGGAGTTTGCGTCCGATCCTGATCGCCTACGGCGTTTCGAACAGGAAGCGCGCTCCGCGTCTGCCCTGAACCATCCCAACATCATCTCCATCTATGACGTGGGTTGCGAAGGCGCAAATTCCTACATTGCCATGGAGTTTGTGGACGGCAAGACCCTGCGCGATCTGCTGGAGGCCGGTCCGATCCCCATCAAGAAATCCTTGCAGATCGTCGCGCAGATCGCCGATGGCCTAGCCAAAGCGCACGCCGCTGGCATCGTGCATCGCGACGTCAAGCCGGAAAACGTCATGGTCACGCGCGACGGTTTCGTGAAAATACTCGACTTCGGATTGGCAAAGCTAATCCGCCCAGATCCGGAGGGACGTGAAAGCACAGTTGCCGGCTTCAATCCCACTCAGGTGGGCATGGTGCTCGGAACGGTGGGATACATGTCCCCGGAGCAGGTGCGCGGGCTCACTGCGGATGCTCGCTCCGACATTTTCTCCTTGGGAGCGACTTGCTACGAAATGATTTCGGGAAAACGGGCCTTCCACGGAGCAACAGCTGCCGACACTGTGAGCGCTATCCTCAAAGAGGAACCCGCGCAGCTCTCTACCAGTGTTCACAATCTGCCGCCCGCGTTGGGGCGCGTTGTCCACCGGTGCCTTGAAAAAAATCCTGGCGACAGGTTTCAGTCGGCTCGCGACTTGGCATTCAACCTGGAAATGCTTTCGCGTGATGAAAGCAGTCCTGCCGTTCCTATATCGGTGGGCAAAGTTAGCCGAACGTGGCCGCCGCTCATGGTCGCAGTTGCTGTTGTGCTGGCAGCAGCGGCAGGATTTGTCGCGCCTCGAATTATAGTGCGCACAGAGAATCGCGTGCCCGTTGGAGTGAAAAGACTGACCGACTTCGTGGGTATGGAGGAATTTCCAGCGCTTTCGCCCGACGGCAAATCGGTGGCGTTCACGGCCGACCTTGGAGGCCGGCGGCAAGTTTGGGTACGGCTGCTCTCCGCGGGAGCGCCGCTGCAGGTCACGCATGATGATGCCGACCATCTGTCGCCACGCTGGTCGGCCGATTCCAGTTCCCTGACTTATTTCTCGCCATCTCCGGAAGCCAATGGACAGGGTCAAGTCTGGGAGATTCCCGCGCTGGGCGGCACCGCACGCCCGATTGTCAGCAGCCTGATTCCTGCTGATCTGAGCCATCACGACAGGCAGATCGCGTACTTGCGAGAGAATCAAGGACAAATTGAGTTGACAGTCGCAGATGGGGATGGGTCGAATGCTCACCTGATCACCCGACTTCCTGGGGATTACATTTATTCCAATTTGCGCTGGTCTCCTGACGATCGCATGCTGGGGTACCAGAGCGGCCGAACGTTTGACTATGACATCTTCTACCTGCCGGTCAGCGGCGGCGAGCCGCATCGCATCACTCAGGACGGAAATCCGGAGGCAGGTTTTTCCTGGTTACCGGACAGCTCGGGCGTGATTTTCAGCTCTTCGCGCGGCGATACCGTCCTTTACATGCGAATCATGAACCTGTGGCTAGCTCGCCTGAGAAACAACACTCCGCAGCAGCTCACGTTTGGCGAAATATCTTACATATCGCCGGATGTGGACCGCGAGGGCAATGTAGTCGCCAGCCGCGATCGGCTGCAGTTCAACATCTGGAAGTATCCCGTGGACGGAACGCCGCAGGACAATGTGCGGCGCGCTGTCCAGGTCACGCATCAAACCGGAGCCGTACAAATACCTTCGGTTGCGCCGGATGATCGCGAGATTGTCTATCTCAGTGATAGTGGGGGCCACGGAAATCTCTGGATCTTGCAGCCAGAAACAGGGAAAACCCGGCAGCTCACGTTCGAGCAAGACCCGCGCATCGCTTTGGGAGTTC
>JAUTWY010000475.1 GCA_030838305.1 Acidobacteriaceae bacterium | reverse complement strand
GCCTCCGCGCCACAACTTCTTCATACGCATAGAGCGCATTTACCAGTTCCATGATCGCGGAGATGCAGGTGTTGAAGTGCCAGCGGCCCTGGAAGTCGTCGCTGACGCGCTTGATGGTTTGGTGCAGCTTTCGCTGGATCTGACGTGATTGAGGAGAAAGAAGCGTTGCCGGAGAAGTCTCCGCAGATGCGGCCGAGGCGGTTCCGGCGTTGCGCACCACGAAGCGGTAGACGCGTCCCAAGAATCTTTGAATGCCCTCAATGCCGGAATCCTGCCAGTCGAGATCGCGGTCCGGTGGGGCGGCGAACAAGCTGTACAGACGGGCAGCATCAGCCCCATAGCGTGCGATCATTTCATCGGGACTGACCACATTGCCCAAGCTCTTCGACATTTTTGCGCCATCTTTGATCACCATGCCCTGGGTAAAGAGGCGCTCGATCGGTTCACCGTTAGTAATGAGACCGAGATCGCGCATGAATTTAGTCCAGAAGCGCGAGTAGATAAGGTGCAAAATGGCGTGCTCGACACCGCCGATGTATTGATCGATGGGAAACCAATATTGCGCGATCTTCGAGTCGAACGGAGCGCGATCATTGTGCGCGTCGGTATAACGATAGAAATACCAGGAGGAGTCCACAAAAGTGTCCATGGTATCGGTTTCGCGGCGCGCGGGACCGCCGCATTTGGGGCAAGTTGCGTTTACGAACTCGGGTAAACCGCCGAGCGGCGATCCAACGGCGTGGGCGATATCGACGGCCTCGGGCAAAATCACGGGCAGGTCTTTTTCTGGTACGGGCACGATGCCATCCCTGTCGCAGTAGAGCATGGGGATGGGCGTGCCCCAATATCGCTGGCGCGAGATTCCCCAATCTTTCAAGCGATAGGTAATGGTGGCTTTGCCGAAAGCGCTTTTCTCGGCGTGCGCAGACATCTTCTTGATCGCATCGGAGCATTCAAGGCCACTGTACGCGCCGGAGTTAATCAGCATGCCATCGTGTCCAACGAAGGGAAGCGGAGGCTCAGCGACAGTTTCTTCCGGATCGTTGGCGAGGGGAAGAATCACGAGACGGATTTCGAGGTTATATTTCTTGGCGAAGTCATAGTCGCGCTCGTCATGCGCGGGCACGCTCATGATGGCGCCAGTGCCGTAATCCATCAGGATGTAATTCGCCACCCAGACAGGGATTTTTTCTTTGTTGAAGGGATTGACGGCGTAACGGCCGGTGAAGACGCCGTGCTTTTCGATTTCGCCGATGTCGCCCACTTCTTTAGCTTTGCGCTGTTCCGCGATCAGCTCATCGACCTTGGCGCGCAGGTCACGGTTAACGGCAGCGAGATCAGCGATCAACGGATGCTGTGGAGCAAGTTGCACCGAAGTCGCTCCGAAAATGGTATCGACGCGCGTGGTGAAGACGCTGATGGCGGATCCTGCTGCCCCTGCAGGCCCATCGAGTTTGAAATCGACGAGCGTGCCCTCGCTGCGGCCTATCCAGTTGCGCTGCATGGTGCGCACTTTTTCGGGCCATCCGTCGAGCTTGTCGAGATCGCACAATAATTCCTCGGCATATTTTGTGATGCGCAGGAACCACTGTTCCAGCTCACGCTGCTCGACCAGCGTGTCTTCGTGGCGCCAGCAACAGCCCTCGACTACTTGCTCATTCGCCAGCACCGTCGCGCACTTGGGACACCAGTTGACTCTGCTCTTCTTTCGATAGGCGAGACCCTTCTCGTAGAACTTGAGAAAGAACCACTGGTTCCAGCGATAGTAGTCAGGCAGGCAGGTGGTGACTTCGCGCGACCAGTCGTATGCGAAACCCAGGCGCTTCATCTGCGCCTTCATCTTGGCGATGTTGCCGAGCGTCCATTGGCGCGGCGGCGTGTTGTTCTGAATGGCCGCGTTTTCTGCGGGTAGCCCAAAGGAATCCCATCCCATGGGGTGAAGGACGTTGTAGTCGTTCATCCACATGTAGCGGGCGAGAGCGTCGCCGATCGCGTAGTTGCGCACATGACCCATATGCAGCGCGCCCGAGGGGTAAGGGAGCATTTCAAGGACGTAGTATTTCTTTTTCGCGGAGTCGCGGTCGGCGGCATAAAGCTCCGCATCGTCCTGCCACCGCGTGAACCATTTGGTTTCTACGCGCTGGGGATCATAGCGCTCGTCGTTGGGGCGGGCGCTGACGGATGGTTGTTCTTCCTGCATTTTGTCTTGCGGCGCCATAAACGATCAGAGAGTCGCGGGTAAACTCTAGATTTTACAACGAGGGAGGGGAGTCTGCGGAGAGTCCCGTCGCTGTGTGGCGCGGGCGCCCCCGCCCGCGAGGGTTACGGCTACTTTCCGGCTTTGGGTGCTGAGCGGCTTCGCAGTTTGTTGTAATCGCGCGTATACGTGCGAAGACCGTACTGCGGAGTGCTCTTGGTGTAGCCGGCGACGAGTTGGTCCTGGTAGTGGTCAAGATAAAAATCGAAGGGATCGCGCGGGTCCATATCGATCATGATGAGGTCGGCATCGTGCATTGTGAGCTTGCCGAAGCGCATATCGCTGTGGCGGAAGGCCATATAGTTCCCCGGCTGTTTGGCGGCGAAATTTGAGGGTTGCGGCGTCCCGAAAGTCAGGACGATGTCGTTGCCGCTGATATGAACCGCGGCGACTTTCCCTTTGATGTGGGGCGCAGGAAGGATTTGTTCGGAGTCGAGAATGATGTCATCTTTCTCGACCGTGATGCCGTGAATCTTTTTGGTGTCGATAAGTCCGGCAATATCGATTCCCAGTAAATCCATAAGACCTTTCACCGGAAGATGAGCTGCCTTGACGTGGTCACTGTGGATCCGGATTCGGCCATCCGGATCGGCTGAGAGCCTGCCCACGGTTTCAAAAGCGACATCCGCTTTCCGCGGGAGCTTGCCTTTCATGATGAGCTGATTATTTGTGCTTTCGATGCTCAAGTTCTTGATGGGCGCGTCGGAAGAGGAAAAAACATTTTCGTTCAACACTTGCGCAAGGGCAGTGCAGCTTATTGAGATCTGGGCGTAATTGAGGCGGAGAGTGAACGAATTCTTGTCGTCAAAGAAAACGACGGCTCCGTCCTTGGTAGAGACGAGCTCACCGTCCAGCTTGGCAATATGCACAGCAACCGGCTCGGAGTAATGATAGGTAACGTTCCTCATCGCGAACTCGACGGGTCGAGCGTCGGCGACGTCGCTAGACTGAGCCGCCAGGTTGAGCGAGGCATTGCAGAGCACGGCCAAAAACATCAAGGGAAGAGCAATGCGGCACTGCACCTTGGCACTCATGGCAATAGGATGCCACAAAGTTTGACAGTGGCACTTTAACCCACCAACTTCTTTAGCGCTTCGACGTTTCTCCGGTCGTCCCCGGGCTTATCGATAGGCGTTTCGGCGATGAAGGCGGCATGGGCAAGGCGAAGATCGTTAAGCAGAATGCGGAACGGCTCGCTGCCGATGGTTCCCTTCCCTATTTGCTGATGGCGGTCCAGCTTCGATCCGCGGGCAGCCTTGGCATCGTTACAGTGGATGACTTTTACGTTGTTCAAGCCGATGGCGGCGTCGAGATGTTGCAGCGTTTGATAGATGCCTTCCTCGCTGACGATGTCGTACCCGGCAACGTGAGTGTGGCAAGTGTCGATGCAGGCGGCGATAGGGATGATGTCGCGGAGGCGGTCGATGACTTCGCCGACTTGCTCGAAGCTGCCTCCGAGAGAAAATTCGGAGCCGGCGGTGTTTTCGATCAGGATGGTAAGTCCACCTTGCGCGAGGTCGAGGCCCTGTATCGCGGCGGCGATGGCGGCCGCGGTCTGCAGCAGTCCGGCCTCGCGATCGGCTCCACGAAAGGAACCTGGGTGAAGGACAAGGTAGTCGGCGCAGATGGCGAGGGCGCGCTCGACCTCGCCGCGAAACGCTTCGATGGATTTCTTGAGAAATAGTTCGTTCGTGCTGGCGAGATTCACCAGGTAGTTGGTGTGAATGACAAGCGGTTTGAGATTGTACAGGGCGCGCAGGCGAAGCATTTGCTCGCACAGCGGATAGCTGAGCTCATGACGAGCCCACTGGCGCGGGCTGGAAGAAAAAATCTGAAGCGTGTTGCATCCGATACGGTAGGCGTGCTCCGCCGCGTTATGTATTCCCCCGGCAGTAGAGGTATGAATGCCGATGCGTCGGGAAGTGAGGGAAGTGAGGCGGGGCGGGCTTTTCGGGGTGGGACGCGAGTGAATGTCTTGTTCGCGGGCCAGAGAGCGGGGCATGGGAAAAGTATAAGGGGTACGAGCGCCACCGTCCTCCGGGATCCAGCCATGCTGCGTTTGCGGTGCAAGAGTGGCGAAGGTAAACTTGACTCACTGGCTGTGTGGTGGACATCCAGCACCCATCCCTACACGAAAGATAGGACAACTCTATGTTAGTGGTCATGAAGGCCCACGCTACCGAAGAGCAGGTGCGTGGGGTCTGCGAAAAAATTGAGAGGCTGGGATACCGCGCGCATGCCATGCCGGGAGCGCAGCGTACAGCAATTGGCATCACCGGAAACAAGGGCGAAGTGGAGCAGGGCACGCTGGAAGAAATGGCGGGCGTGCAGGAAGTGATTAAGGTTTCGAAGCCTTACAAGCTGGTAAGCCGCGACCTTAAGGAAGACAATACCGTCATTCGGTTCGCCGGGACTGAGGCCACGATTGGCGGGACGGGGCTGGCGATAGTCGCCGGGCCGTGCGCTGTCGAGAGTCGCGAACAGGCGTTCGCCGTGGCCGAGCGGGTGCATCGCGCGGGAGCTCAGTTCTTTCGTGGCGGAGCCTATAAGCCGCGAACTTCTCCTTATTCTTTCCAGGGATTGGGCGAAGAAGGACTCCGGATTATGGCGGAGATTCGCCAGCAGTATGGGATGAAGATTATTACGGAAGCGATTGATAACGAATCACTTGATCTCGTAGAGGAGTACGCGGACGTAATCCAGATTGGGGCGCGCAACATGCAGAATTTTTCGCTGCTCAAGCGCGCCGGGCGGGCCAAGAAGCCGGTGCTGCTAAAGCGCGGCATGTCGGCCACGCTGGAAGAATTTCTAATGGCGGCGGAATATATTTTGAGCGAGGGCAATTACAACGTGGCGCTGTGCGAGCGCGGCGTCCGGACGTTTGCCGACCACACTCGCAACACCCTGGACCTGAGTCTGATCCCGGCAGTGCAGCGCTTGAGTCATCTGCCAATTTTTGTAGATCCCAGTCACGGGACAGGCAAGCGAAATAAAGTTACTCCGCTGTCACGAGCGGCGGTAGCGGTGGGTGCGGATGGCTTGATGGTAGAAGTCCACAACAAGCCGGATGAAGCTATGTCCGATGGCCCGCAGTCTCTGTTCCCCGATCAGTTTGATGAATTGATGAAACAGGTGCGGCAGATTGCAAGTGTGGTGGGCAGGACCGTTCCTGGGATAGGACTCCGGGAGAAAGTGGGAGTCAGCATGTAGGATGACGTCGATACAACCCGAGCCTGGGGGGCTTTATGTGGAATCTCAAGGGAGCTTTCGCCAAGAAGGTTGTGCTCGCCAGTGCGGTATCTTTCCAATTTAGCGGCATCGTGATGCTCGCGCAGGAGCCGCCGGACAAAAACTCTGAAGTTGTGTACGAAGTGGGGCCCGGAAGCGATGTGACGCCTCCGAAGCCTGTTTACATGCCCAATCCCCAATATGTCGATAAAGCGCGCAGAGAGAAAATCAACGGCGTCGTCGTGGTGGAGATGATTGTCATGGCAGAGGGCAAGGTGCGCGACGTCAAAGTAATCAAGAGCCTGGATCCAGGTCTCGACAAACAAGCACTTGCAGCCGTTCGGACATGGAAATTTGAACCTGCCACCAAGGACGGAAAGGCTGTGGCCGTACACCTAAAGGCCGAGGTCGCATTCAAACTCTACTAGGAGCATTGACACTCTTGCTCTGATAGGCTTTGCCTTCTGCGCATGCCGCGTCCAATCTTGAGAAAACTCCTCATCATCATTGTTGTTCTAATTCCAGTACTCGGCGGGCTAGGCTGGTGGTATTTCCGCGAGCAGGCTCTCCCGGATTACGGGCCTGCATACCGCGAGTACGCATACGTCACCAACGGCAAAAGCAACACAGTCACCGTAATTGACGTGCGCACATTTCAGCCGACGAAGACGATTGCCGTCGGCCTGGAGCCCACCGGGGTTGCGGCCAACAGTAAGAAGAATGAAATCTACGTGGTCAACACTGGTTCGAACAACGTCAGCGTGATCGATGCTGAGAAGAATGCTGTCGTGGCAACGATCGGAGTGCATGGCAAGCCTTACTTCATCGATGTTTCAGAAGATGGAAAGCGCGCGTACGTCGCAAACTCGGGATCGGCCAATGTTTCGGTGATCGATCTTGAGAAGCGCGTTCTTCTCGGCAATGTACGAGTGGGCTCGGGCCCGGGATTGGCGCGGGTATCGCCGGACGGCGCAACCGTAGTCGTTTCCAATCGCGCCGACAACACAGTATCCGTGATTGACGCGAAGCTTCTGCGAGTGCGGGCAACGTTGCCGGTGTGCCAGCAGCCGGAGGATATTGCGATCCTGCCGGATTCGGGCAAAGCGTTTGTGACGTGTTCGGGATCGTCACAGGTGGCATCCATCGCATTGCAGCCCAACAAGAAATCTGCCGATGGGAATGGCGACCATGTCCTCGCGCTGATGGACGTGGGGCGAACTCCCGTAAGTCTCGCGCTGAAACCCGATGGCGGCGAATTGATCGTGTGCGATTTCGATTCGGATAGCATTTCGATTATTGAGACGGCAAATAACGAAGTTGGCGGCAGCACGCTAATTGGACAGCATCCGACTCGCGGCCTCGTTACGCGCGATAACTCGCGCCTGTACACCAGCAACTTTGGATCCAACAACGTTGCGGTTTACGACATTGACCTGGGCCGCAGGATTGCCTCCGTGGCGGTGGGGAGCCATCCGGACGGTCTGGCGCTTTCGCAGGATCAGAATTATTTGCTGGTATTGGATACACAGGCGGGGGATGTGACGGTAATCCAAAAGCGCACGCCACGTAAGCTGGAACCCACAGAGTATTCGCTACTAACCATGATTCCGGTCGGAGTGCAGCCGAATGGGATTGTGGTGAAGGCGTTCATGGTGGGCACGGCGGGAAAGAAGAAGTAGATGCGCCGGCGCCCGGCAGATTTATTTCTCGGTCCTTCGGAATGAAAGAAAATCAGATCAAGAGGAACGGGCTATGTCTCCACGACGCTCACCGGCCTGGCGCAGAATTTGTCCAGCGCGGCTTTGAGCTCAGCGGCAATGGCAGGAGCTTCCTGGGATTCGATGTCGCGGCGCGGCATCATGTAGACGAGTTGACCGTCGCGCAGAATGGCGATCGAGGGGGAGGACGGGGGTTGCGCGGTGAAATAGCTGCGGGCGCGCTCCGTCGCTTCAAGGTCCTGGCCAGCAAAGACGGTAAATGTTTTGTCGGGATGCGTGGCTTTCTCCAGAGCCATGCGAACCGCCGGACGCATCCGGCCAGCGGCGCATCCGCAAATGGAGTTTACAACCACCATGGTTGTCCCGGGCCCGGTCAACGCCTCATCAACATCTTGAGGCGTGCGCAGTTCCTCGATACCCAGGCGGGTTAATTCCTCGCGCATGGGGATGACCATGATTTCGGGATACATTCTTGGAACTCCTTGTTTGCTAAGGTCGCTAACGTGATTCTATCTCACTGGCGGGGAGTTTGCGGGTTACTGAGCGAGATCAGGCGCGCAGCACTGATAACAAGCCTTGCGAAATCTGCACGTGCTTGACCAAGACGGCTGGCTTCGGCTTCGCCCAGGCTGGCTATGCCTTTTGCCCTAGGGCAACCCGATGCCGCTCTTTCCGCACCAAATTTAGTGGGCGCCCTAGCTTTCTAACGGGAAAGGAACACATTTAGCCATGCAGATTAAGTCTCGCTTTCTCAGTTCATGCGCGCTTGCCACCGCGCTGACCTCTTCGGTAGTAGGCACGGCCTGTGCCGAACATCATTACTACCGGGTTTATGACCCCTACTATAGCGACTACCACACGTGGAACAGAGGCGAAGTCGTGTACTACCATCAGTGGGCGGGCGAAAACCATCGCGACGAACACAGGGCTTTCCGCAAGCTGCGCCCCGAAGAACAAAAAGAATACTGGACCTGGCGCCACAGTCACGGCGATCACGATCAGGATCGAGACAAAGATCGCCACTGATATCACTCCAATCGGCAGCCGGGAGCGAAGTCAGCTGCGCCTGACTGTCTCCATGAATGGCTTGCAACGGCCTTCTTGGGGGATTGACATTTGCAACGAACTCTGGCAAAAGTAGCGGATATGATGCGTTGGAGAATAGGCTGGCCACGCCTGATTTTGTTGGGTTGCGTGGTTGTTGTCATGCTGGTAATCGTCGTCCTGCCGGACGTCGACCTGCTCGACACTGCTTTTCAGCGAGGGACGGCTCCCATCGCAATTCACGCCCAGGCTACGTCTGCTCCGCCTCCGTTACATCTTCCCACTGCTCTGCAGCTTCCGGACTCCACGGTGGAAGGGTTCGGGCCGTTCCGCCTGCTAAACAATCTGCCTCCTTCCTCCGGCCCTAATTTCCTCCCTATTCTTCTCGGCTCTCTGCGCTGCTAGAACTTCTCTCGGAATGCTCTCAAGCTTGCTTCGCATGTTGAAGCAGGAAGACGGGGCAGTATCAACTCGGCTGGGAGACTTCCGGGGGGATGCCTTCCAGCGTGTTTACTGCCCCATTCCTTAGTATTTCGGCGACCGGCTCTAAAACGGCGAGAGGGGACAAATGCTTTTCGATATGGACCAATTTGCGACGATTCAAGAAGCGAATATCCTGCAGGAAGCAGCGGCTAGAACCGGCTTCACGGTGTCCGAAATACAGGCTCTCGTGGAGTGCGAACTGGAAACGACCCACGTGCTCGACTATATAAGTGCAGTGCTTTCGAACCGCATGAATTGAAGCCGGCCGTCCACGTCTCCGCTCGACGGCTTGCAGGACCGGAAGTTCGCATTGCGGGCGCTGCGCCCGACTCGCGGAATTCCTCTCGTCTGTGTTCTAATCTCCGCGTCGTAACCTCATCATCGGCGACACTCGACAGAACATTTTCGGAGATCAATCATGCAGCCTGCGCGCTTAAGAAGGGTTATCGTAATTTCGTGTTTTGGACTTCTTTCTGGCTGTCTCCAGGGGCAATCGGCTTCGCCGGCTCCTATCTCTGTGCCCTCTGATCTGGATTCCTACGTTGCCAATTCCATGAAAACGTTCGAAGTCCCGGGAATGGCCGTAGCCATCGTGAAAGACGGAAAAATCGTGGTTACGAAAGGATACGGCGTGCGCAAGCTGGGCGATCCTGCGCCTGTCGACGAGCACACTATGTTTGGCATTGGATCGAACACGAAAGCTTTTACTACCGCGGCATTGGCAGGATTGGTGGATGCAGGCAAGCTCTCCTGGGACGATCCGGTCTACCAGCGACTCCCCGGCTTCGTGATGTATGACCCGTACGTTTCGCACGAGATGACCGTCCGCGACCTGCTCACGCATCGCAGCGGCATGGGACTGGGCGAGGGCGATCTGCTGTTCTGGCCGCACTCGACCTACACGCGCGAGGAAATTATTTACAAGCTGCGGTTCATGAAGCCGGTGTCGAGCTTCCGCAGCCACTACGCTTACGACAACCTGCTTTACATGACGGCGGGACAGATCATTCCCGCGGTCACCGGCGTGTCCTGGGACGACTACATTCGCCAGCGTATCTTCGGGCCGCTGGGCATGAACAATTCCAATGTCAGCAACGCCGCCTTCAAGACTGGCGATGACTACGCCTCGCCGCATGAGCGGGTGAGTGGAACGCTGCAAGTGATTCCTCTGGAAGCTCTCGACAACGCCGGACCGGCGGGCGCAATTAACTCCTGCGCCGCTGATATGGCGAAGTGGGTACAATTGCAACTCAACGATGGAAAATTCGTGGACCGCGATGGCCGGCTGTTCAGCGAGCAACAATCGAAAGAGATGTGGACGCCGCAGACCATACTGCCGATTGGAAATCCTCCGCCGCCGTTGTCGGGTCTGAAAGTAAATTTCGCCGACTACGCTTTAGGCTGGGGTCTGCGCGACTATCACGGCCGCAAGCTTGTGGGACACACTGGCGGTGTTGCGGGCTTCGTTTCGCGGGTGATGCTGGTGCCGGAAGAAAATTTGGCTGTTGTGGTGCTGACCAATGCCGAAGAGACGGGCGCCTTCGACTCCATTCTTTATCATGTGCTCGATCATTATTTCGGATTGCCGCCAACCGACTGGATCGCGGCATATAAGGCGGTGAAAGACCAGGAAGAAAAAGAGGCTGCGGAAACGATGAAGAAGGCGGAGGGCGCTCGCGCGGCGGATTCCAAACCTTCCCTGCCTCTCGAGAAATATGCCGCAACATACAACGATGCGTGGTATGGGCCGATCACGATTCGAATGGAAAAAAGCGGACTCGTGATCGCCTTCGATCACACCCCGACCATGGTCGGCGACTTGCAGCACTGGCAATACGACACGTTCAAAGCGCACTGGCGCAACCGCACCATCGAGGATGCATTCATTACTTTCTCCCTGAAGTCAGACGGCAGCATTGAGAGCGCGCTCATGGCGGCCGTTTCTCCGCTGGCGGATTTCAGCTTTGATTATCAAGATCTGCTGCTGAAGCCGGCGGCGAAGTAGGAACTTGTGGCTACGTCTCAAGTCGCGGCGGCATTTTGGATTTACCCTGTGTTGCCTTGTGTCCGCCTGTGTTAAAGATTTCAAGATTTGGCAGGCACTCCTGGATCTTTTCTCTCGATCGCATCGCTGAACTCGATGGCTACAGCGGTTCTTGCGTACAATGGATGCTGAAATCATGAGCACACATTCCGAGAAGCCAATGACAACGACCGCTCCTCCCGTCCGTCCGCAGCCTGCCTCCACCGAAGTACCCGCAGTACCGCTCACCACCGAAGGTTACAGCGTGCTGCACCAGATGATGCGTTTTCGGCGGACGGCATGGCGAACGTTACCCGACGCGGCACGAAAAGAGATCGCGCAGGAAGCCGCAGACGTTTTAGGCCAGATGGAAAAGAATGGCGAAGGGCAATCCGCGCTGTTCTCGTTGATAGGCCACAAGGGCGATCTGATGGTGGTGCACTTCCGCAAATCGTTTGCCGACCTCAACCAGGCAGAACTGAAGCTAGCCGGGCTCCGGCTCAGCGACTATTTCGAGCCCACTTCGTCTTATCTTTCCATCATCGAGTTGGGGCTCTATGACTCGACGCTCAAGATCTACAAAGAGCTGGCCGACCAGGGCATTCAGACCCACTCCGATCAGTGGAAGGCCGAGATTGAATGCAAGCTCGACCGACATCGCGAGGCGATGCGTCCGCGCCTGTTTCCAGAGATTCCCCCGAATCGCTACATCTGTTTCTATCCCATGGACAGGAAACGCGGCGAGGACAAGAACTGGTACACGCTGCCCATCGAGGAGCGCGCGCGCCAGATGAGTGATCATGGCCTGGTTGGCCGCCGCTATGCAGGCGAGGTGAAGCAAATAATCACCGGCTCGATTGGCTTCGACGATTGGGAGTGGGGCGTTGACCTGTTCGCCGACGATCCGCTGGTCTTCAAGAAATTGATTTACGAAATGCGCTTCGACCACGTCAGCGCGGTGTATGCGCTGTTCGGGCAGTTCTACGTGGGAGTACGCTGTCCCGCAGCGGGGTTGGAGAAATTACTAGGCGGAGAGCTACCGAAGTAGCTGCGTGTGACGCGCAACCTTTTTACCACAGAGTCACAGAGACACAGAGAAAACCGTTCTTGGGTTGCTTTCTCCGTGTCTCTGTGACTCTGTGGTGGATTGATTTACTTACATGGAGAATTCATGGCAACCCTTGGACTCATTGAGTATAAAGACGCCAGCCCGGAAGTGCGCGCGGTTTACGACGACATCATGGCCACGCGCAAGACTGACTGGGTCAATAATTTCTGGAAGGCGATTGCGCACGATCCCGCAACCCTGAAGCGCACGTGGGAAGACATCAAACAGATCATGGCTCCGGGCGCACTCGATCCGCTGACCAAGGAGATGATTTACGTTGCGGTGAGCGTGACCAATCAGTGCCATTACTGCATCGCATCGCACACAGTCTCGGCGCAAAAGAAAGGGATGACCGATGCCATGTTCAAGGAATTGATGGCCGTGGTCGGCATGGCGAACGAAACTAACAAGATGGTCACGGGATATCAGGTGGAAATTGACGAGCGGTTTAAGGGCGGTCGTTAGTTGTTGTTGGTCGTTAGTCGTTGGCAACTTTCTTGCGCTCGCCGGAGCCTGGAAACTTATGCTCAGACTGTTTCATATCCACTTTTCGGCCACGGAAGCGCACGCCTTCGGCTTCCAGGCGCAAGCGTTGTTCGATGGCGGAATCGCCGCGCAGTTTGATTTCTCCGCCTGCGCCTAAGACGCGCTGCCAGGGCAATCCAAATGCACGATGCAACACTTGCGCCACTTGGCGCGCCATTCCTGAAAGGCCCGCAGCTCGAGCAATCGCTCCGTACGTAGACACCTTACCGTGCGGAATGCTGCGAATAGCGGACTCGATGCGGATCCGGATCTGCGAGGAGTTGTCGGGAGAAGACTTGGGGGCGCGGCTTTTTGATCCGCGCTTGCGCTTGATCTTGCTTCCTTTCTTGTTGCTTCCTTTTGTCATAGCGTAATCCATCCGATGCGGATCAGCGAGAGCGATACCACCGAAACCAACAGCCATAAGATGATTCCCAGCAGCAGCGGGCGATGACCGACGCGTTTTATCGTGGCCACCGAAATACCGCTGCCGATCAAGAAAAGTGTCACGGTCAATCCAATCTTCGCGAGCTTCACCGCCAAGGCGTAAGCGTTAGCTCCCGTTGGCAGGTACGTGTTGCATACCGCGGCCAGGCAGAACAGTGCGATGAACCACGGCCATTGAATTTTTGCTTTCGCGCCGCGCACCATCGCGGTTGCGAGCGAGACGGGAGCGATCCACAACGCTCGCGCCAGTTTCACCGTCGTCGCAATCGCCAGCGCTTCCGCTCCATACTTCGCCGCTGCACCCACTACGGAACTGGTGTCATGAATGGCCAGGGCGGCCCAAAGTCCAAACTGCATTTGGGTCAGTTTTAACGCGGAGCCGATGATGGGGAAAATGAGCAAGGCCGCAGAATTCAGGACGAAGACAGTGCCCAGCGCTACGGCCATCTCTTCATCGCTGGCCTGCGTGATGGGACCGACGGCCGCGATAGCGCTGCCGCCACAGATCGCTGTGCCAGTCGAGATGAGAAATGCTGGAACTCGCGGCACACTCAGCAGCGCGCCCAGTCCCATGCCGGCGAGCAACGCGAAGCTGATGCCCAGCATGGTGTAAACGAAACCGCTTCGACCTGCATGAACCACCTGATGGAGGTTCATTCCAAAGCCGAGTCCTACGACCGAGGCTTGCAGCAGGAATTTGGAAAGCTTTCTCGAAGCGCGGCTGAAGGGATGTGGAAGCGCCAGACCAAACACCAGTCCAATCGCCAGAGCGACGGGCGGCGACACGAAGCCGCTGGCACTCACCAGCAGGCAGAGAAGGAAGACGATGCGTTGAAGCATTCGTAGAGAGCCCGCGGTACCTACTGGAACTTATGGAACACGGTGCCAAGCCCCAGCCACGTGCGGCGATCCATCAGGCCAGCCAGCGGGCTAGGCCGCCTTGCGGAAGGAATCAACCGCGTCCGCCTCTGAGTTGTATACGTCAAAAACTGTGAGCAGCTTGGTAACTTGCAGCAAATCGCCGACGCGCTTGGTCAAACTCGCCAGCTTGATCGTACCGCCGGCGTTTTGCGCGGAGGTACGCAGAGCTACGAGAGTGCCCAGTCCGCCGGAATCGATGTAGTTGACTTCGCCGAGATTGAGCACGATTCGATTATTCTCCGTCACGGCTTTCTTCACCGTATCGCGCAGCAGCGAGGATTCTTCGCCAAACACAATCCGGCCATTGCAATCCACGACGAGAATTCCATCCTTCGTTCGCGTTGCCAGTTTTAGTTGCATAAGATCACTCCTCGGTCCCATAGCAATGGACGCACAAGCCTATCGCCGTGCGCTGCTTTTAGCAAGGTTTCAGAAGCCGGTAGTGGCCTGATAGCGCTTTCCTAGCTTCTTTTGGACCGCGCGGGTGGCTTTGGCGGGCAGGTGGTTCGGTACTTTGCGACGGCACCCTTGGCACCTTCAGTGCATTGGTACTATTGCACGCCTCGGACGTTTCCTCTGCCAAAGCTCATTTCTCAACTTCTTTGTTTGGCTGGCTTCCCTCACGCATGTGAACCTCCCGAACATGAACGTCAAACATCTGGCGCAGGAGCGCCTTTTCCGGAAGACCATTGCCTATGAGATTAAATCGTACTCGCGGGCAAAGAGAGCACCGCGAACGCAAGAAGTGATGTTCAGGCTTGGATTCCAGGATTAGTTCAGGCTTTTCCACGCAACCATCATGCCACAGGCGGGAATGTTAGGTGAGATTGTGTGAGCATTCCTCCTAACGCACGACCGAATCTCGAGGCATTCGGTTACTCTGTCGAACAATCCACCACTTGCGTGTTGCCACAATCGACCAAATCCCTTCGACCAGGCCAAAGGGCCACGCGCCCTGAAGGAAACCGTAGATCGAGCCCAGCAGACAGGCAACGGCAAAACCCAGTACAAACCATGGGCTACGGTTTTCGAATGCGTAGCACACCAGCATCGCGGTTACCGCGACAAGTCCGAATGCACTGAGACTATTCACGCCGCTCTTTCTGCCCTCCAGGTGCTCGTAAGACTCCCTGAGGGCACCAAGCAAATCGTCCTACGCTTCACAGCCGTTGGTGTGGACATTATGCATTATTCGCGAAGCGCTGAAGGGGAACCCACCGTAGACAGCGCACTTATACACATTAGGAGCGATACTCAAAGCCCAGTACGCGGCTGGCAGCGGAGGTCCCGGTCGACGACTGGAACCAACCGCCTTGTGGCGCTTCTCATCCAATGTCTCAGTTTGTAGGAGCAGTGCGCCATGAAACGTCGACATTGTTTAGGGTTAGCCTTATTGGGTGCCGGGTCTCTGATCCTGGCCGGATGCGGAACATCATCAGGTTCGCCACCACCCCCTGCTTCCTTTCAATTGACGGTGACTGCCCCGGCCGTGGGTGCGGGAACCGTGACCAGCAGTCCGGCGGGAATTAATTGTCCCTCCACGTGCAGTGCCAGCTTCGCACAGAACACGCAAGTCACGCTGACCGCGACTGCCGCCAGCAATTATTATTTCGGCGGCTGGAGCGGCGGTTGTACGGGAACGAGCACATGCATCGTGACGATGACTGCGGCGGTAACCGTGACGCCAACGTTCAATTCCGGTTCGGGATTGACAGTAACCGTGTCAGGGTCGGGGTCGGGAAGCGTTACGAGCAACCCGGCGGGGATCAGTTGTCCCACCACTTGCTCAGCAAGTTTTCCACCTACTACTCAAGTGACATTGAATGAAACTCCGGCCAGCGGAAGCATTTTCTCCTCCTGGTCAGGCGCGTGTACGGGTCTGGGACCTTGCGTGGTGACGGTGGGTTCAACTGCCACTTCGGTGACTGCTACGTTTGGCTTAGCGGGAACGCTGCAGAGCTTGAACCACATTATCCTTTTCGCGGATGAAAACCGCTCGCTCGATCACTATTTCGGTTTCATGCGCCAGTACTGGGCTAACACTGGCGTCCCCGATCAGTCTTTCGACGGTTTGCCACAGTTCAACCCGACCAGTGGTACAGCCCCATTGCAAGGTCCTCCGCCGAGTATCCCAGGCTGCAATCTTGCGAACGATGGGACCAGGTGCACCCCAGACCCCACCAATCTAATCACGTCGTTTTCGTTCCACTCGCTATTGTTGCCCTCGGGCAAACAGGGCACTGTCTGCGAAGAAAACCAGAGTCCCTTCTGGAACGAAGCTCACAACGACTGGGATTACGCCAACCCTTCTGATCAGCCTGCAGAACCAAACCCTCCGCTGAACGGCTTCGTCTTCACGGCTGCCTATGACGCACGATCGAATGCTTTCATGGATGTTAATGGCGCTCGGGCCATGGGCTATTTCGAAGATGCGGATCTGAATTTCTATTACTTCTTGGCCACTAATTTCGGGACTTCCGACCGCTGGTTCTCTCCTGTGATGGACCGCACACAGATCAATCGTGCATACATTTACGCGGCCACTTCCCAGGGATACGCTTATCCCCCGGGCGGAGGCCACAACGACAGTAATGCGTTCACTGCGAAGACGATTTTTGAGGCTCTTCAGGACGCGAGCATCAGTTGGAAGATCTACGTCAATCCTATCAATACTTCCTATAACGGCGTGAACTGCAATACCGCTGCGGCTGGACAAGCTCAGGACATGTGTCTTGCCGGCGCCTCCTACATGAACCAGTTTGTCTACGAGAAACAGATTCAGGACGCGTCTACAGGACTGTGGCAGCACTTCGTCCCAATCTCGCAATTCGCAATTGACCTGCAGAGTGACGCAACTTTCCCGCAATTCGCGATGATCGAGCCGGCTTCCAGTGCCGGCCTTGATGAGCACCCCTCTGATGCCGACGCCTCGCCGGTCAACGTTCAGTTTGGGGCTGCGTACACGGAGAACACGATCATCAAGCCCTTTATGCACAGCCCAGTTTGGACAGATTCCGCGCTGATTTTCACCTACGACGAAGCCGGCGGCCTTTACGACCACGTCGCCCCGCAACCAGCTACTCCCCCCGGCGACATGCTTTCCCCAACCGACTTACTTCCTGGCGACATCTGTGACAACCCGGGCCAAATACTTGGCCAAGGCACTTGCACCTTTGGCTGGACGGGCTTCCGCGTTCCCCTGATCGTAATCTCGCCTTTCTCGCTCAAGAACTTTGTTTCTCACACACAGCGTGACACAACTGCAGTGCTGAAACTGGTGGAAACTCGTTTCGGCCTCAACCAGTTGACCAACCGGGACGGCAGTCAGGCGCCCATGGACGAATTCTTCGATTTCGTGAACAAGCCATGGGCCACACCCCCAACGCTCCCCGCTCAGAACACGAGCGAAACTTGTGATCAGACACCCGCCGTCGGATGGAATGAGCCGCCAGAAGTGACGGTCATCGTAAAGGGCTCCGGAAATGTCAGCAGCAATCCCCATTCTGCAATCGGTAGCTGCACGACCGAGTGCACTGGGGTATATGCCAGTGGAACCGCCGTGACCCTCGCCGCCACGCCGGCCACGGGCTCGACATTTGCGGGATGGAGCGGAGCGTGCACCGGAAACACTACCTGCTCAGTCATTGTGGGCACGCATGACTTTGTGACAGCCACGTTTACGCCTTAGGTGGAAAGTAGTGAATTTCATACTCCGAGAGGCTCGCCCATGGGGCACGTGAAACTGCGGCGAGCCTAGGCAGTACGCTTTCAGCAGCCACTTGTTTGCCGCTTGGCGCTGCGGCGCCCGGCGTATTTGCCAACGGCGGCGGCTAAAGACGCGTTTCATCAAATACATCGTCAACTCCTTGACCGCCAGACGAAAACGGCGAAAGTCCTCTCCTGCATCACGTATAATCGAGTCTTCCAGCTCATGAGCTATACCGTCCTGGCGCGTAAATACCGTCCGCAGAAATTCTCCGAGGTGATCGGACAAGAGCACGTCACGCGCACCTTGCAGAATGCCCTGGAACAGGGACGCACGGCGCACGGTTACATCTTCAGCGGCCATCGCGGGATTGGAAAAACCACGGTGGCGCGGATTTTGGCCGCGGCTTTGAACTGCCGCTCGTCCGATATGCCTGTGGCGGAGCCTTGCGGCGTGTGCGAATCGTGCACTGAGATTCGTGCGGGCAACGCGGTCGACGTCATCGAAATCGATGCGGCCACCAACCGCGGCATTGACGAAATTCGCGAGCTGCGCGAGGCGGCGCGTTATCGTCCGGCGCGCGATCGATTCAAGATTTACATCCTCGACGAAGCTCACCAGATCACCGACGCGGCCTTCAACGCTTTGCTCAAAACCTTGGAAGAGCCGCCGGATCACATCGTCTTCATGCTGGCGACGACTCAACCCGAAGATATTCCGCAGACCATTCGCTCGCGCTGTCAGCACTTCAGTTTTCGCGCGGTCAAGTTTGATGCCATTGTCGGACAATTGCGCGATCTGGTGGGCCGCGAAAAGATCGAAGCCGATGACGATGCTCTGGCTTTGCTGGCTGAAGTTGGCGATGGTTCCATGCGCGATGCGTTATCGATTCTCGATCAGGCGATTGCGTCTTCCGCGGGAAAAGTCACGGCGGACTCGGTTCGTAACCTCGTGGGCGCTGCGCCGGCGCACATCCTTGAGGAAGTAATGCAGGCGGTGGCCCGGGGCACCAGTGATGACGTGCTGCGCCAGGTCGACCATCTGATCAGCGAGGGGCACAGTCCAACACACTTTGCGCGGCAGATGGTGCGATTCTTGCGCAACGCGACGGTCGCCAAAATTGCAGGCAAGGACTCTGCCCTGCTGCAGATATCAAGCGACGAACGCGAGCGCGTCGAACGTGTGGCGGAGCTGTTCGGAGAAGAAGACCTGACGCGGCATTTGCAGATCATGCTGCGCACCCATGGCGAACTGGGGTACAAGCAGGAGCAGCGCTTCCATCTGGAGCTTGGCCTTTTGAAAATGGCGCACGCGCAGCGACTGCTGCCGATCGAGCAACTACTTAGCGAGGTGGCGGGTTCAAGCGTCCCGGGAGGCGCAGGGAATCGTAGAACTTCCGCGCGGCCCTCAATCGTTGCGCCGAATTCGGGGGAAGGGCGGAGGAGTGAGGTGGGCGCGCCTGCTCGCCCGAATCATGTTTCGCCGTTCGCAGCCGACACTGCGCGGAAGGGCGGCCCGCGCCAGGAGTCTGCTGGCGCTTCATTCTCCGGGGACGGTCCACGGATCGTCGCCGGTGGCGGCATGCCGGCGCGAGTAATTATGGGCTCTAGCGCCCCCGCAGATCTCAGCGAAAGCCCGCCCGACCTTCAACTCAGTTCGCGAACAGACGCGCAGGCTCCGTCACAGATCTCGCCAGCGCCCCTCGTTGCGTCGGGTGTCCCGAGCGAGAGGTTGCAGAGCGCGGTGCTGCAAGCACTTGCGGACGGCAATCAGCGCATTCTGGTGTCGATGCTCGAGGCGGGCGAATGGTCAGTGGAAGGAAGCGAGGTCGTAATCAAGGTTTCCGAATCTCAGACTGTCGTCGACATGTCGCTGAGCGCCGATGCGCGGCGGTTGGCGATTGCCTCCGCCAGCGGCATTTTGGGGCGCGCAGTCAGGCTGAAGATTGTTTCCGGTGCACCTGTGGTATCGACAGCCGGAAAACGGAATGGGGCGGGCAGCGCCAACGCAACGGCTTCCGGACCAGGCGGCCGCAGCCGCGCGGAGCAGGATTCCGTTGTCCGGAGGCTGAAGGAAAAGTTCGGCGCTGAGATTCGTACGGTGATTGATTACAAAGAGAAGCGCTGACCCTTTAGCGGTTCACACTCGGAACTTTATTTTCATTGAGGCGTTATGGGTGGATTCAATCTGCAAGAGCTGATGTCGAAGGCGAAGTTGCAGTACGAAACCCTGCAAAAGAAAATGCAGGAGACCGTGGTTGAGGCTTCGTCGGGTGGAGGCACGGTCACGGCAAAAATGGATGGGCGCAAACAACTGCTCAGCCTGCGCATTGATCCTGAAGCGGTAAAGTCGGGAGATGTGGAGATGCTCGAGGACTTGGTACTCGCGGCGGTGAATGAAGCTGCACGGAAGATTGATGGGGCGATGCAGTCAACGGTGGGCGGCATGCTTGGCGGGATGGGCATGGGCGGAGTCTGAAAGCATTGAGCGAATGGGCAATGGGGCAACTTCCCCGGCCTCCCTCGTCGCTTTCGATGAATGACTTTGTTCTAGCTTCAAATTGCCCAATTACCCGATCGCACAATTACTTAATTCTTCTCTATGTCTAAATTTGCGGAGCCGATGTCGCGTCTCATTGATGAGCTGAAGAAGCTGCCGGGCGTGGGTTCGAAGAGCGCGCAGCGGCTGGCGTTTTACATTCTGCGCGCCAGTGACGAAGATGCCGAGGCGCTCGCTGCCGCCGTGCGCGACGTCAAGGCCAGCCTGCGGCTGTGTTCGGTTTGCAACAACATCACAGACGTTGACCCGTGCGTCTACTGCACCAGTGCGACCCGCAACCAGCGGCTGGTTTGCGTGGTCGAAGAGCCTACCAACATTGCCGCCATCGAAAAGACAAAGCATTTCAACGGTGTCTTCCACGTGCTGCACGGCGCAATCTCGCCGCTGCACGGAATTGGACCGGAGCAGTTGCGCATCACGAACCTGATCGCGCGAGTCGATGCGGGCAATGTGGATGAAGTGATCATTGCGACGAATCCCACGGTGGAAGGCGAAGCCACCGCCACCTATCTCTCGCAGCAACTCAAGCGCGTAGGAGTGAAAGTCACGCGCATCGCCATGGGCATTCCGGTAGGCAGCGATATCGAGTACACAGACGAAATTACAATGCTCAAGGCTATGGAAGGGCGGCGGGAGTTGTGAAGATAGCTCCTGGCTTCCAGCTCTAAGATTCCGCCTCACATTGCCTCTGGCTCCAGGAAAACATTCCTTTCTTCTTCGGCGGAGGCGATGCCTTCAGGCAAAGTGCCGCGATTGTATTCCGCCATACGGTTCTTCCACTTTAAGAATTCCGTGATGCTTTGTGGCTCGACGCGGACCTCGACGCGCCGCAGGCTGGCAAGCAGCAAATTCATTTCGTATCGAAAGCCAGTTGCGCTGCGAAGATTCTTGGCAGAGGGATGCGCGGTTTCGATTCCACCGCTGCGGTATTCCAGCAAGCCCCAACCTACCGGCAATTCGTCGGGGCGCACGAGCGCTGCGGGCACAAGATAGAAGCGTTCACATCCGACCCCTTGGTCGGGTTTGAGGCGGAAGGGCTTGGCACGGTCTGCGAGGAAATCAGAGCGCGTCACCTTGCACTCGACTATGACGGAGTGGCAGGCGCGCTTCCAGCCGATGGCATCGGGCATTTCGCCGCTCACACACGCCTGCTCTGAGAGCACAACTCCGCAGCGATAGCGGCGCAGCCAGTGGACAGCTTTTTCGACCAGTTGGGCGTGAGTCATGGGTGCTTCTTTTGTAGCTCCTGAAGCGGGATATGGAAAGTGGCTCGGAAGCTACTGTTAACCGGAGTAGGAATAATCGCCTGATGGCCAGCCAACCTCAAGACCCGAAACACAGGGGGCACAGGGGGACGCAGCTAGTTCGCCGTAGGAGCGGATCTATATATGAGCAAGGTGGTAGAGAGATTTAGGCTGTCTTGGTCGCGCCAGCCGGTTTGACAATTACCGGACGGCGAAGAAGCGTTTCCAGCAGATGGCGTTCGGCGGCGATGGCCTGAGCGGATGGACCCAGCGGTTTGTACCCTTCCGCCAGGATGATTAAAGGCTCATTTTGGTCCAGCGAGTGGGGTTTGCGCAGAAATCCTACCGTACGTTGCTTCAGATTTTTTCGCTTCTCAACGTTTTCGATTTGTATCCGGCGGATGTGACCCTCGTGGGCGGCGTCAAGGGCATTGGCGAGGCGCAGGATGGCGACTAGCTGGATGATGGCTTTCTGCTCGTCGGGAAAGAGATCGCGCAAGAGTTTATGCCTTCTTGTGGGCAAAGCTCCGCGGTGAAAGCGAGCAACGACGGCAGCGCGGCGAAAGTCTGCGGCCTTCCAGCCCAGCGGATTGCCGTGCGCTTCAATTAGCTTGAGAGATTTTTTGTGATGATTCTTTTCGCCTTTGGACTTGCCGACATCGTGCAGCAGGGCGGCGGCGAGCAGGCTGAAGCGAGCTGAAACCGCATCGACCGCAGGCTGCCATTGCAAAGCGAGAAGTCCGTCGTAAAGTTGCAGGGACAAGCCTGCCACACGCCGGGAGTGAGAGAAATCGCGATCAAGAGTGTTCGCCCAGAGCTTCATGCGGCGGGTTGCGAGCTCTTGAATTTGCTTACCTTGCGGGAGCGTGTCGCGCCACACCTGCCATAGAGAATCTTTGCCGATCATCTTGGGGCGGTAGCGTTCGATGCGCTTGGAGCGCTGGGAGAGGATTCGTTCTTGCCACCGCTGCCGCGAATGTTCGTCAGGAAAAACGTTGCAGGAAATTGCGGTTGACCAGAGCACGTCGAGATCGTGAACTTCACCGAGCAAGTCTTGTATTTGTTTCAGGTCGTCGCTCCAGAGTTTGTGCTCCAGCGGAAGGAAATTTTCGACGATGTACCGGAAACGTTTAATCCCGATGCGCAGGCTGTGGAAGGCGGTTTGAGAGCGGTTGCGCATGGCCTGCGCGTGCAACCGGCGAGCTTCGGTCCAGCGCTCGAGGGCGAGATGCTTGAACAGAGCGCTGCCGGCTCGGATGCGAGCCGCGCGCGCGGGAAGAGACTTGCTCCAACGGCGCCATTGCTTGCGGTCGAATTCTTCGAGAGCAACTTGAGCTTGGTTCTTCTGTTCAGCCTCGCGGGATTTGAGGATTCTGAGGAGGGCTTGGCCGGGAGTGTCTTCGGAGTAGGATACGGTTTCGGATTGATCCGCAATGGGCTGAGGGTTTTGTCGCGATGCAGCCGAAGCGGGCGAGGGCGCCCGCTCCCTGGAAACTTTCTCCAGCTTCTCCACCCACTCTTCCATCACGTGGATATCGCGAAGATCCCCGAGGCGCTGGAACAGGACCTTGCCGGCCTTTTTCATCGTCTTCCAGTCTGGGTCGGGATGGATCGCCATCAATCCATCGGCCAGGGAGCGACAGCGGCGCAGAGAAACGCGCAGGTCGTGCACGTGATCGGGACTGAAATCGGCGGAAACGTTGTCACACTCCTCCAGGACCTGCATCATCCAGTAGCGCAGACCGGTGGTCTTCCTGGGCCGAGCTGATGGAGTGGGTGAGACGGGCATCAAGAGTCCGGAGAATGATTGCCTTAGAAACGATCTGTGAGCAAGAGTTGAAGATACGCGGTAGGGGCTGCCAATTCAACCGTTCTGGCGTCAGAGTATTCGCGTGCGCGCTGGCTCTGGCCGTGCCAATCATGATACGTAGCAGATCGTAGGCAGTTGAACACAGGCCATGGCGACAACACGGGATGCGTTACGGGTGAAATGCGCCGAGCCACCGGGAGCCGTTTCCGGCGGCGAAGTGGCTCGGCGATTCTTATTAGAAGAGGTTAGCGCTCAGTGACCGTCGAGACATCCGGCTTGACCGGAGCTGTTGGGGTAACCGGTGCCGGTGTTGTAGGCGTTGTTCGACCACTCGCCCTGAATCTTCCACTGGGTGCTGTTGCTGAATGTGACCAGCGGAACATTGAAGGTCCAGGCGCACTTGTCTCCGTTCTCCTGACCGCGTTTGTCGTACCAGGCTCCCGGGCTGTCGGGATCCGTACGAGCTTCGGAGAGTTCGTGTCCACTGACATTGGCCAACGCGGCCAGACCTTGGGAGTGCTTGCCGGACGTATCGGCAGGATCGCATCCCGCGTCGCCATCAAGATTGAAGAAGAAGGCAACCTGCACGGTGACGCCGCTGCACGAGCCAAAGGAGTGATAAGCACAGTAGCCAGCGTTGCCCCGCTTCAGATCGACATAGACTGGGTAATAACCGTTGGTGACCGGGTTTGTAATTTTCCTGCACACTTCAGCCACGATCGCCGAAGTAGAACTACCGTTGGCTGCGGTCGAGGTATCGATGATATGACCGTTGTGAGTGACAGACGGTCCCACCTGACCATTGGATCCTGTGTATTCATCCGAGGTTTTGGCGTAATTGGAGTTATTGAAGCCTGTATACCAGGAATCTAGTCCGGTAATTTTATCCCCAACAAAAGTGGAGTTCGACCAACTGGGGCCCCAGTAAATTGCCTCGCTCACGACCGATGGCATGATCACGCCGCCATGGTAGGTCATGTTGGGATTATTACCTTTCGCCGCGGGACGAGCGAAGGGGTTGAATCCACGAGCCCAGTGGATTCCGAGCATGGGTGGCTCGTGCTGTGTATTCAAGGCTGAAAGGTCTTGTCGAGCAGCCGCCGAATTCGCATCCTGGCCGAATGACAATGCTGCCACCGATAAGATCATGCATAGAAGCAACAACTTTATTTTCATGATTACCCTCCTTTGGGGGGTACAGGAACGTTATGGTGGAACGGGAGTTGTGAGAGGCATCCCGCTAAGTGCGACAAATTATCCATCGAAGCAGATTGTAAGTCAATCCGAAAGAGGTGTCGTTGAAATAGGAAGCACATCATAAAGCGGCGCCGCTGGCTTCACCAGCGGGTTTTCCTCGGCTACTGAGATGGCGAGAATGCGGATCTTGTCATTCTCCGGCAAGGTGATCGTCTTCGCGCCGGGAGGAATATCAACGGGGTACACGAACAAGTAAGAATAGCGGTATGGCACATTCTCACCCGCAGCGTTGTGATGATGCGAGCAATACCATGCAAGATCCGCGCGCTTGATGTAGCCCGGCCTGACTCCGGTCATCTCGCCGTAATCGTCGTGCGAAGTGTCGTTTGAACTCCAGGTTCGATCGTCCCATTGTCCAATGAAGCCGCCCCAGTTTTGAATATTGAGGTCGACGCGAGTGTCGCCGAGTTTGAAGGCTGCTTTCTGATCGCCATCCGTGGAGTCTGCAAGTACGTAGACGCGGTTATGAGGGCCCGCGGGCAGATTGATGGTCTGCCCTTTTGGGACGAGCGCGTTGGGTGCGCCCGTCTTCGCGGGGCCGAGTCGGAAGCGCACATCATTGAAGGTGATTTGAGCGGGTAGCATTTCTGCCGGAAGCGAATTGCCTTGTCCGTCAAATCCATCCTGCGCCTTGCTCCCTTCGTTGCTCGCGGTCGCAAGGTTGTACCGCAGAGCGAGCGGAATGGACTGCACTGCCGCGACCTTGGCCTGAGGCGAAGCCAGCCGAATAGCGAACGTGCGCGGCTGATACGCGGAGAACGAAGTAACCAGAGCGCCGTCATTCAGAATCGCTTTGCCGACTGGTTGCTCCTGACCGTTGACTTCGCGCGCTGCGGTGATTGGCGTATGGAACGACACTCGGACGTCTGGTTGCGGCTTGCCGTTGAGTTCCACCAAGCGGACGATGATCTCGTCCGTCAGTTCTGCTTTCTTTAGCGCGAGGACTCGAATCCGCGGGTTGCTGACCTTTAAGACAGAAAACTTTCGGCCAAGCGCGCCAGCATGCTTCGATGTTTCAAAAGCGATAAGCGGATCGCTGAGGCGCTGCGCTTGCCAGTCGGTCTGCGCTTGGCGCCAGTCGCCGGCGTGACCGGCGATTCCGTAAACGAATTCGTGGTGTCCAAGGTCCTGGGTGCCCTGGTCGGCATAACCGCCGCGCGTGCCTGGAGTCCGTATCAGAGTAAGGCGGACGGTGTGGTCGTTTGGCTTGTCCGATCCGTTCTTGCAGTCGGTCAGGATAGTTGCGCCGAACTCGCCACTTAAGTCGGTAAGGTCGATCCATTGGTGAGAGGGGACCTCGAACTTCTTGGGCTGGGCACTGGGCCGCTCGATCGTACCTATATCCCAGTTATAGGTGGCTATTTCATTGGCAGCGGTCAGAGGAAAAGTCGCTTTCAGATTTGACTCTTTTGTATTCCAATCGATGGCGTTCGCGAATTCCACGCGCCTCCCCGCATCGCCGGCCGATAGGGTGATGGTCTGCACAAATCTCGAGCCGGCGGTTTCCCGCGCAACTTCAACGGCCACTCGTGCGGGACCTTTTTCTACAACGCGAATCTTTCCCGGACCGCCGACGTAGGCTTTCGGCGCAGCCTGCTCCTGATCCCAATCCATATTCCATGCTGGCCAATGCTCCGGATTGTCATACGAGATTGCAAGGCGCGCGGGAGCGGCCAGCAGTTCCCTTCCAAGCGATTTATCGAAAATGCTGGCGACATCGCCATCGGTGTTTAGTTTCACCCGATAGTACTCATTCTCGAGGGAGTTCTCGGATGCGTGCAGCGTTGGTGCGGAGGCTGCCCCAGCACCAGCTTGAATGTCGTAAACCGCGTAACCGACAGAGGGAGCCTTCGCGACGAATATTACCTTGCCATTCGAAATCTGTGACGGCACTTCCTTTCCGTCCGGACCGGTCACGTGCAATGCGCTATGCGTGCCGTTGGGGAAAGCGACGCTGGCTTCGACGACATCCTCGCGCGCGACATTGAGCGGATTAAAGACAACGATCGGAGTGCCGTTGGTTTGTGTGTCCAGCGCCGCGGTTACGCCAGCAGTAGCGCTGGTGAGCACGCCCGCGAACTGGTTCATCGCAATCACGTCATCATTCCAGGCGAACTCGTAGGACTTGGGCGTGGCTGTACCGGCGGCGATGTCGTGGAAATGGCCGCCCATCGCCAGGGTCCATGCGTCGTTCAGGCGTTGCAGCGGATAGGGACGTGCGCCCAACCATTCGGCGGCGACGGAAGCCTTCTCCGCCGCGTCCGCCAGCAATTCTTCTTTCCGCAGCCAGCGTTTCTGGTAGGCCTGCGATGTGAGCGAACCGGCGGAGTGGTTAGTCAACTCCATTTCACCGGTGTAGTGTGGAAGTCCAGCGGCCTGGGCGGGCGTGATATCGAGAAACATCTGCTCGGCATTTGCCGACACTACATGCACCGGACCATCACCAACTTTTACCGACGGTCCCTCGGGATTCGCCTGATGCTCAAAAAGGCGTGGAAGCTCCTGCGGCAGACTGGTCGATGATTTTGTGACGATGGCTTCCAGGCGCCGCACGTAATCCTCGTTCGGAGCGCCACCGATGTCGCCAGTTCCGTAATAGTGATAATCAGTGAATACGCCGCTGACTTGTCCGTTTCGTTCAACCCGCGCGGCCCAGTCACCTTGATATCGGCTGTGCGCCCGCTCCTTTTCGAGGGTCGAAAACGCTTTGTGTTGGCTCCGCAGGTCGGCGAATTCCTGAATTTGTTGTGCATCCAGCGTTTGTCCGTTTTTGTCAGCTTGCTCCAGTTTTTGCTGCAGTGGCTGGAGTTTTTTCTGAAGCTCTTCGAGAGTGCCGTTAGGGGGTGCTGGCGTCAGCGGCTTGCTGAGATCGGTGTCGACGCCACCATCGTAGGAGCCCGGATTTAGACCCGCCAGCACGCTCTCGCCATCTGGCCCCACCCACACACCAACGTTGAAGGGCGTGCCTTCCGGCGTTTTCTCTGGTGAATCCGTCCCGCCAGCGTTGGCTGAAGATCCCCAAACCAACTTCTGCGTGGAAAATCCTCTCACGCCGGAATGGGCAAGAATCGTCGGCAGCGAAGATGGAAATCCGAAGCAATCCGGCAGCATGTATTCCGCGCTGGCTTTGCCGAGTTCTTTGCGGAACCAGTTATTCCCGTACAGAATTTGTCGAATGATGGTTTCGGCGCTGGGGGCATTGACGTCGCCTTCTTCCATGGACGATCCCGCAGGGAACCATCGTCCTTCATCCACAAATTTCTTCACCCTAGCAAAGTCGGCAGGAAAATATTCCTTCATGAGGCGGTAGCGATTGGCCCCGCTGAAATTGAAAATGTAATGAGGATACTTTTCGAGAAGCCTGAAATTATCCTCCATCGTCTTGCGAAGATATTCGTCGATGACCTGGGGATACTCCCATCGCCACTCCGTATCGAGGTGGGCATAACCGACTACGTAGAGAGTTGGTTGCTTGCTCAAGTCGGGATTGTCAGTGGTTTGTGCTTGGGTTTGCGCTCGCGCCGCGACCGGCAATACAAAGGTGGTTAGAATTGCGAACACCGCCGTGCAGAATCTTCCCATCGTAACTCTCCGAGAACTACGTTAGAAGCGACGTCCGCTTTCGCGGTATCGGGTATTGTGCGACAGTCCGCCGTCGATCCGCAATGTTCGTTTCCTGATAACCTCAAGTGAGGTACTAGGAGAAGCCAAGTCGTTGCCGCCGATCATCAATGCCCAGGGAATTTCGAAGGCCTTTGGAGCGAATCCGCTCTTTCAGAACGTTTCCTTCACGGTTTCAGAGGGAAATCGCATCGGGCTGATTGGTCCGAATGGATCGGGAAAGTCCACACTGCTGCGCATTCTGGCAGGTGATGAAAATCCCGATAGTGGGGAAATCGCCGTCCGCAAACGAATTCGGCTGAGCTATGTGGAGCAAGACTCCACGTTCAAAGCGGGAGCAACAGTCCGATCCATTGCTCAGGGCGCGATCGAACGCGCGGCAGTGCCGGAGTCGGAGCGCGGCACGCGCTTTGCGGAAACGCTGGGCCGGGCAGGCTTCGAAAACCTTGAGGCAGAAGCGACCGCGTTGTCCGGCGGCTGGCAAAAGCGGCTTGCGATTGTGGAGGCTCTGGTCCAGGGTCCCGACATTCTATTGCTGGACGAACCTACGAATCATCTCGATCTGGCGGGAATCGAGTGGCTGGAGGATCTGCTGGCTGCGGCACCATTCGCCTGCGTGGTAGTGAGCCACGATCGTTATTTTCTGGAGAACGTCGCAACCGAAATGGCCGAACTGAACCGGACGTACCCGGACGGAATGCTGCGCGTCTCCGGCAGCTACAGCCGATTTCTCGAAAAGAAGGAAGAGTTCCTGCACGCGCAGGGCAAGCGGCAGGAGGCGCTCGAAAATCTAGTCCATCGCGAGATCGAGTGGCTGCGGCGCGGAGCCAAAGCTCGCACCAGAAAGTCGAAGGCGCGTATCGACAAGGCAGGCGAGTTGATGGGCGAACTCGCGGACCTCAATGCCAGACGCCGGACTACTTCTGCGCAAATCGATTTCTCCGCCACCGGTCGAAAGACCAAGCGGCTGATCGAACTGGAACAGGTCTCTTGCAAGATGGGAGATCGTACGCTCTTTGAGGACTTAAATTTCGTGATCACCGCCGGAGTGAGAGTGGGGCTGGTGGGGCCGAACGGCAGCGGAAAGACCAGCCTGCTGCGACTGCTGCGCGGAGAATCCTCGCCAAGCAGCGGAGAGATTCACCGCGCTGACTGGTTGCGCATTGTTTATTTTGACCAGACCCGCGAACTCGATCCCGACGTGACTCTGCGGCGTGCGCTGGCTCCCGAAGGCGACTCCGTGGTGTATCAGGACCGCATGATCCACGTGGCCGCGTGGGCGGCAAAGTTCTTGTTTGCGGGTGAGCAGCTCAACCAGCCGGTAGGAAAACTTTCTGGCGGCGAGCGGGCGCGAGTCTTGATCGCACAGCTCATGCTACAACCCGCCGACGTTTTGCTGCTCGACGAACCTACGAACGATCTCGACATTCCGACGCTGGATATTCTGGAGGAAAGCCTACTGGAGTTTCGCGGTTCACTCGTCCTGGTCACGCACGATCGCTACATGCTGGATCGCGTCTCGACCGTAGTGCTTGGGCTTGATGGACAGGGCAATGCGGGACTCTTCGCGGATTATTCGCAATGGGAAACATGGTTGGAAGAACGGGCGGCGACGGCGCGGAACGATGCGCGTTCCGCGGAGCGAGGTGCAGTTGCGCTAGAGACCGTTCGACCATCTGCGGGCAAGAAAAAGCTGTCGTACCTGGAAGCGCGCGAATATGAAGCCATTGAACAGCGCGTCGCGGAGGCAGAGCATGTCTTACAGGCCAAACGGGAACAGCTTGCAGATCCGGAGATCGCCAGCGACGGTCCGCGCCTGGTAACTGCTCATTCCGAGATGGAAGAAGCACAGGATAAAGTGGATACGCTATATGCGCGCTGGGCTGAGTTGGAAAAGAAGAAAAACTGAACAGCCATTTATCGCTCTCTTTATGTTGCAAGACAGAAAGCGACGATCGTATTTCCGCGAGTTCCTGTGCTGCCTTCAAGCTTCTTTAGCAATGCCGATTCGAGGTCGTCAGGATCAGGCTCCATCTCGCAAGCTGCAATCTCCTCGTCCGAAGCACCTTGGTAGCAGAGTTCGCAAACGCCCAATCCCTCTTCGTTGCGGACCGGAGGTCCAAACACGCGGCAGGTCATGGGACGTGATTCGTAGAGTTCACAGTTCCCGGTTTCAGGATCGAGCGCAGGGCATGGTTCATCATTGCCGAAGGTAGAAAAACGCTCGGCCGCATCTTCACTTTCGTCCAAAATCCCGGTGATGGGGTTGCCGGGAAAATCAGGGGATAGGCGAGCGACTGCAGCTCGGGCACGTTCGCGCACGCGAGAGGCCGGTTGTGGCGCACGCCGCTCAAGATCTGCAAGTCCTCGCCGCAAGCGGTGCGCGTCAAGCTGATTGATGGGAAACACACCGATGCAGCATTGCGTACAGCCTGGCCGACAGACCAGCCACTCGCCGCTGCGACGCGTGGCGTCAGCCAATGCGGAATCCACAATCTGTAACAGCACCAGATCTCTTGCAGGCGATAAGCAACCGGGCATAGCGATGCCCTAAATCATACATTTATGCTCTGACCCTGTCAGTCGTCCCGATCGCGAACCAGTGAGGAAATTGCGCAGTTTGGGAGCCGCGATGGAGGACCTGATCTGTCGAAATACCTCCCGTATGTTCAAATCTCGCATTCTCCCCGTATATTGGACCGGGCTGCTGGAGAAGACCTAGCCACGCAGCCGGCGCCAGCGTTATGCAATTCTCCGAAACACATTTCGTCGGCGTAGATGTCGGCGGCACAAAAGTAGCTGCCGGATTGGTAGATTCCGGGGGAAGGATCACGCGGCAGACTCGAACGCCAATGGTGGCCACGGATGCAGTTGCCGGTTTGGCTGCCGTAACTTCGGCAATCGAAGCAGTTTACTCTGCCGCCGATCTTAGCCCCCAGTTGAAAAGCTCAATCTCCGGCATTGGAGTCTGCGCGCCTGGCCCGCTCAATCCGCAAACGGGTGTCGTAATTAATCCTCCCAATCTTCCGTGCTGGCGCAATTTTCCGTTGGCCGCGGAAATAGCGAAAGTCTATCGCCTCCCGGTTCGAGTGGACAATGACGGCAACGCCGCGGCCCTGGCAGAAGCTTTATGGGGCGCTGGCCGTGGCTACCGGAGTGTCTTCTACGCGACGATTGGCACCGGAATCGGGTCCGGAATTATTTTCGATGGCCGCATCTATCACGGCCGCACTGGGGCCGCCGCGGAAGGAGGCCACATGAGCATCGACTACCGCGGCCCGCGCTGCGGATGCGGCAAGCTAGGCTGCATTGAAGCACTAGCGTCAGGGCCCGCAATCGCACGTCGAGCCTCCGAACAAATCGCTGCGGGCCGACCGTCCAGCATTCTGCAGCACGCCGGAGGTCAAGTCGATGGCATTTCAAGTGAGATCGTGGGGCAAGCTTATCGCGCAGGCGATCCGCTGGCAAAAGAAGTCTTGCAAGAGACTGCGATGTATCTCACGGTGTGGCTGGGCAACATCGTGGATTTGCTTGAGCCCGACGTGATGATTCTTGGCGGTGGCGCCGCTTCCCTGCTGCAACCATTTTTTGAAGAGATACGTGATCTGTTGCCCCGGTGGTGCGTGAATTCGCGATGTCAGGACATTCCACTGCTGGCGGCCCACTATGGTGCCGACGCGGGTATCGCTGGAGGCGCCGCGCTGTGCCTTGAAGTCACCGCCACAGAGTAGAACACTGCGATTTGCACGGCCGTGGCTTACCACGAGGCAGACGAGGCAGACCTTCGTCTTGACCGATGGTAGGGCAGGATGTCAAACTGTTGGTGGGAAAAGAGAACGGTTCGTTATCTCCCAAGGGCGTTTCTTACCCCTGCGGCGTCTCATTCATTCTGAACAATTTAGGATTTCCTGACTCGATGATCATCCTTGTCACAATCATTCACGTAATCGTTTGTCTGTTCCTGATTATTGTCGTTCTGCTCCAGAGCGGTAAGGCGGGAGACATTTCCGCAGCTTTCGGCGGCCAGGGTAGTCAGGCGGCATTCGGCCCACGCGGAGCAGCGACTGCGCTCTCCAAAGCGACCACGCTCTCTGCCGTGCTCTTCATGCTGACTTCGATTACGCTTTCGATCTACGCCATCAAGCACGGAGGGCCCGGTTCCGTGTTGCAGGGAGTGAAATCGGCGCCTGCCAAAACGCAACCGGCAGCACCCGCGCCGGCTCCAGCAAATCCTCCGGTAAAGAAGTAATTTGAATTCTGAGACCTGAATCTTCCCTGCCCGGGAGGCTTTGTTCTGGTATCTCGCTTCCAACGCTGTTCGCCTGCAAGCTCGATCCGTGCAGTTTTCCACTGCGCAGGTTGCGGGTTTTGCTGTAATTGTATTTGCCCCATGTGGGTGCTACCATCCAAATATCGGCACTGATGGCCGGGAGGTATTCACAATGTCGGATCGAGATGGCAACAGTTTTGTGTGGTTTCTGGCGGGGTTGGGAGTAGGCGCAGCAGTGGGCATTCTATATGCTCCCCAGTCGGGCAGCGAGACGCGTGAAGTGCTTCGCGCTCGAGCCGAAGAAGGACGCGATTATATGAAGACCCGCGCGCGCGACGCCCGCAGCCAAGCTTCTGAGTGGGTCGATAAGGGCCGGGACGTCGTGAATCAGCAGAAAGATCAGCTCCGCGCAGCCTATGAAGCTGGACGACAGGCGTATCAGGAAGCAACGACCGAGACCACTGCCGGAGCTCCGAAGAACCTGTAAACATCCTGTTCGGCGGCGTTCGCAGCTTACTGCGGCACGCCGCAGGATGGCTCTGGGTTGCAGGAAAGCTTATGGACAACCTAACCCCAATATTCATTGCCGTGACCGCAGCAGCGGTGATTCTGCAAGCGGGCCTGCTCCTTGGGATGTATTTGGCCATGCGGAAAACCAGCACTCGGCTTGAATCCCTGGCCGAAGAGGTCAAGACTAAGGCGCTGCCCACAATCGATTCTGCCCAAGCCCTTCTGGCCGATATCCGCCCCAAGCTGCTGGTAATCGCCGACAATCTTGCGGCAACGACTTCCACGGTGCGCGAACAGGTGCAGCGCGTGGACGCCACTGTCAACGATGCAGTGGATCGTGCGCGTCTGCAAGTCATTCGCGCCGACGATTTGCTTAGCCGCACGCTCGACCGCGTGGAAGAAACGTCCGAGATCGTTCACAAGACCGTGGTTTCGCCGGTTCGGCAATTCTCTGGCCTGATTCAGGGCCTCACGGCTGGGATCGAATTCTTCGTAGCACGACGCGGACGCAAGAACGGGCGGAGCCGTGACCCGCGACGGCCTGTGCCGCAAGACGAGATGTTCATCTAACGGCTCTCTGCCCCGCAGACAATCCATCGTAAAGATCGCATCTATTCCTTGAACGCTCCGCCCCAAAACCACTCGGGAAGCGCGTGTTATGCACGCGCTTTATCGATCATTTCTTTCCAGATGCCTTTGCACTTGAGAATAAGCTCAACGGTTTCCCGGATTGCGCCGTGGCCGGCGACAGCCTTCGTGGTGTAGTGCGCCAAATTCTTTACCTCCGGAACGGCATCGCCCACGGCTACGGCGAGGCCCACGCGCCGCAATAGGGGAATGTCAGGAAGGTCGTCACCGATAAAGGCTACCGCAGAATCGGGGAGACCCGCTTTTTGAAGAATTTCTTCATAGGCCGGCATTTTCACCGCGCGTTTCATGTAGATAAATTCCATCTCCATTTCGTGGGCGCGGCGCAGGAGTGCAGCACTTTCGCGGCCGGTAATGCAGCCGGTGCGTAGGCCGGCGGTATGCGCCAGGGTCAGGCCCTGGCCGTCATGCGCGTCAAAAGTCTTGATCTCCAGAGCGCTGCCGTCGGTTTGCGATAGCAGAGTAACGCTACCGTCCGTCATCGTGCCGTCTACGTCCATCAGGAGCAGCTTGATTTGCGCTGCACGCTTCTTGAGTGCGGGCGAGATCGTGCGAGTACTAGCCAGGAAAACCTCCCCAAAGAAAGTAAACCAGATTTTACGCTAAAGTCTCTGGCAAGTAATCGCGTGTTGCCATACACAACGGGGTGTTTCCGAGCGCCGATTCACTGTGTTCCGAAGGCTGGCACTCGAATAGTCGCTCGCAGAAATCTGTTACGCTCCTAAGTGTTTGACACTAGAACGCTCCTCTCCAATTCTGGTCGCCCTGTCACGGTAGCTTCTGCCTTCGCTGCATTTCCAGAAGATCCTATCCGTTCTCCTAGCGTTCCTTCGCGAACACTCGA